>NZ_JAGXJK010000109.1:0-376 GCF_019091605.1 Micrococcus sp. GbtcB5 | reverse complement strand
GCGTGTGGGATCTGTTCCGCACCATCCCGCCGCTCGAGGTCGAGGGGTCAGTGCTGGCCGAGTTCTATTGGCCCAACAAAGCCGACCCGAACTATTCGCTCAACCGCGTCACGCACAACCGCGGTGAGGAGTTCGTCACGAACAGCGAGTTTGGCCTCAGCGAGAAGGCGCAGAAGGAGATGGTCAGGGTGTTCCTCGCCTCCCGCGAGGAGATGGAGGACAAGCGCATCGACGAGGTCTTCGGCGAGGACTTCCTGGACAGCAAGTTCTGGCTGTACTGGCGGACCATGTTCGCGTTCGAGAACTGGCACTCCGCGCTGGGGATGAAGCTGTACCTGCAGCGTTCACCGGCTCCACCGAGGTGGGCAAGAAGATC
>NZ_JAGXJK010000108.1:0-381 GCF_019091605.1 Micrococcus sp. GbtcB5 | reverse complement strand
ATCACTGGGCAGTCCTCATGGCCGTCAGCGGGTCATTCCCTGGCCACCTATGGGCAGCTTTTCATGGCCGCTTACACCCCTGCGGCCCAGCACCACCCCAGCAGGGTGAACAGTCGCCCCCGGGTCACGTTAAGCATCGGCAGCGTCTGCCCCTTTCCAGCGACGAACCGGCCCGCGCAGCGCTCGCAGTCGAGGGCTATGTGCTGCAGTGGGTACGGAGTCCCGGGGGCGTCCGGGCGTGCGTTCGCTATGAGGGCGTTACGGCGGAATCGCGCGTCCGGGTCCGGCTTGTCCGAGTGCTGACCGATCCAGCCGTCTACGTCGTGCACACGGTTCAGTTCGTCCAGCGCCGCCGCTGCCTTGCGGGCCGGCGGGGTGTCC
>NZ_JAGXJK010000107.1:0-384 GCF_019091605.1 Micrococcus sp. GbtcB5 | reverse complement strand
CCTGCTGGCCAACAACCCACTTCGTGGGAAACGGGGGTCTGAGAGGCCCAGCCTCAAACTGAGATCAGCAGGCCAGTCCACGCTGGAACCACGGCGGTAGTCCTCCGTTGCCAACTGATGCGCAAGGCGCGGGTACCGGGTGCCCAGCCCGCTGTTCAGAGCGAACATGCCATAGAGCACACAACGGATCACGGCACCCGGGGCGAACCTCACGTCCGGCACGGCCCCCGGGTGGATGGCCAAACGCCGCGCACCCAAGGTCGTCAACCGCTGCACCTGCGTGGAGAAGCCGGCGTAGGCCCTGACGTATTCGCCACCGCATCGACTGTTGCACGCCTTTCAGAGGCCGCGGACCCACATGCCACCCCTGTTCCAGCGGCCGGG
>NZ_JAGXJK010000106.1:0-392 GCF_019091605.1 Micrococcus sp. GbtcB5 | reverse complement strand
ATCGTGATGAATCAGATGATCTCAGCGTTGACTTTACACAATTCTTATATAGTAGCAGCCAGTGGATCGTGCAAGGGGATTAGCGGGAATATTTCTTTTTGTAAAATAGATGTTAGTATTGAGAGTGAAAAAATATATTGGCACACATGACAAAGTGAGCAGAAGGCAAGTAGCTATTTAGCCTTAAGTGTAGATCAACATGTGCTATATACAACGTCGACGCAAAATAAGGCGGGGATTAGTACGGTTTGTCGTGTACTTCTAGAAGAAGGAATTGTTACAGTATGTGACTCAGTTAAAGGGCATGGCTGGCGCATTGTTAACCAAAAAGAGGGCTATGTTGTAGCTGGATCAGGTGAATCAAAAGCGATGCAGTGGAAGAAAAAAGTTAT
>NZ_JAGXJK010000105.1:0-404 GCF_019091605.1 Micrococcus sp. GbtcB5 | reverse complement strand
AGCTCGCCGCGGCCTACCCCGACCGGATCAACCCCTACCTGTGACCACCCCGCTTACACAGACAAGTTGACACGCCCAGATGCAGCGAAGATTTCACAAACGCGCAAATATGTTTCATACGACCACGAGCCACTTAGGTATTGACAGTTGAACCCTGTCCGGGTGCAGCTCGTGGTTCTCCAGTCAGCCCGTGTGCGACGCTGACGCCATGAACCAGCCCTCCATGGCCACCCTGTCTTCGGGAAAAATCACCCTGCGTGACGCCCGTCGCGGGACCACACGGGATGTGGAACTGGAGCCCTTCGAGATGGCCGTGCACCCCCTCCGTGACCGGAGCACCGGACGCCCGCTCACGCCTCTGACATGGTTCGAGACCATCAACCTCTGCAACGAGCTATCCAATG
>NZ_JAGXJK010000104.1:0-406 GCF_019091605.1 Micrococcus sp. GbtcB5 | reverse complement strand
GTCCCGCACCCAGCAGATCCGGCTCATCCACTACCTGGCTGCGCGGGGGCTGGTGACATTCAGCTTCGCCCCCCGCAGCCTGAAAACGGTTCGAGGAGCCACCACCATCCCAAGCCTCGAAGGTCCCGGCAGCGGCTCGTGAGAAACGATACCTAGACGATAGGCGGGGTTACCAATGTGGAAGCAACGTCCGCAACGCGGACTTCGTCAGACGGAGCGTTCTCCTCGTCGTCTGTGCACACACAACAGGCCCTGCACAGACTCCTGGGCAACACATCCCCTTACCTGGCTCGCCCTCCGCAGGACGCATGCCCCGAAATCTGGTAGAGACTGTGGTCATGACTGAAGTTGACGTCGCCAAGTTGAAGCGTCTCAGAAGCGCCGTATCCTGTGCCCTCTCCGCAGG
>NZ_JAGXJK010000103.1:0-425 GCF_019091605.1 Micrococcus sp. GbtcB5 | reverse complement strand
GCCGTCGGTTACGTGCTGGCCTTTGTCTTCCTGACCCTCGCGCTGCGCGTCGGGATGGGGCTCGGTGTCGCCTACGGGATCTGGGCCGCCGCGGGGGTTGCCTTGACCGCGATCGCGTCCCATGTCCTATTCAAGGAACCCCTGACCCGCACCATGATCTTGGGGATCTTGCTGATCATGGCCGGTGTGCTGGTCATCGAAATCGGTTCCAGCTCCCACTGACCTGCGGCGGTGGCCGCGCCGCGCACTCATCGCCAAGGTGGTGATGTCACGCGCAACGTCTGATCGTGGCCGATCGGCGCGGACCAGTGGGGTGCCACCTTCCTCCGCGCCGGTTTAGTGACTAGCTGTAGGAGGGCATGACGTTGTTGACTCGCGCTGGGGCCAACGAGGCCGGTGGAGCATCTCCGCAGGAGGTATGCGGC
>NZ_JAGXJK010000102.1:0-426 GCF_019091605.1 Micrococcus sp. GbtcB5 | reverse complement strand
CGAGGAGTTCCGGGCCTCACTGGACGACGCAGAACGCCCGCTCACCGATTACACAGTCGCCTTCATCGGCGACGAATTCACGACGGACACCTTCGTCCCCGAGTTGACCGCCTTGCGTGTGCGGCCTGAGGACTGGCGCGAGACCTTCGAAGACCACCGCGTGGATGCGCTGTTCATTGAGTCCGCTTGGCGAGGCAACGACAGCGCCTGGACCGGGGTCATTGGGTATTACGATGACGAGACTCACGCGCCGGTGGTCGAGCTGATCGCGCATTGCAGGCTTCACGGAATCCCCGTGATGTTCTGGAACAAGGAGGATCCGGTCCATTTCAACCGGTTCAAGCGCACCGCAGCCCTGTGCGTCTACGTGTTCACGACGGTCCGCCCTCAGAGGTGCGCCCGGCACAGCCGCCGCAGCGCCACGCG
>NZ_JAGXJK010000101.1:0-430 GCF_019091605.1 Micrococcus sp. GbtcB5 | reverse complement strand
CAGTGGGCAGTTCTGATGGCCACCAGCGGGAAGAAACACTGGCCGCCTATGGGCAGAACTCAATGGCCCTTGACAGAGTGGGTCTTGAACATCACCCAGGCCCGCTACGACGCCTACCGCGCCGGGCAGCCCGACCCCTACGGCCTCGCCCCACCGGAGGAGCTGGCCCCAGATACCCAGGATGAGAACGCAGGCGGGCGGCGGACAATGGAAGCCGAGGCACTGCACCAACGAAGGAGCACCGCATGAGCACCCCCACCGCCACACGCATCCCCGTAGGCGTGAACGATCAGGCGGGTGATCGGCCCGTGCTGCTGGCCGTGTCCTATCTGCGGGTCTCGACACGGGAGCAGGCCGAGCGCGGCGGCACCGACGAGGGCTTCTCGATCCCCGCCCAGCGCGAGGCCAACCAGCGCAAGGCCGACGAACT
>NZ_JAGXJK010000100.1:0-435 GCF_019091605.1 Micrococcus sp. GbtcB5 | reverse complement strand
GGTTCTTCTCGTCGATCATGGTCATGATTCTTACCGTTCCTCTCGGTACGGCTTACACAGACCATCTGACACGCCCCAAGGGGAACGACCAACTCGGCTGGGAATTCATGGGCAAGGACGACGCGCTCGAGTCAACGAAACTGATGTGAGCGTCGATATGAGTGTTTACATACCCGCTGATAACTCTCCGTCGCTGATCGCCGCGCCGCTCCCGCGCGCCCGCAGGCGTGACGCCGCCACCAACCACGAAGCGTTGCTCCGCGCTGCACAAACAGTTCTCGCCGAGAATCCACACGCCTCCCTGGACACAATCGCGCACGCGGCGGGTCTATCCAGACGCGCGCTCTACGGACACTTCGCCGACCGGGAGAGCCTGCTGCATGAAGTGATCGCCATCGGCGCGGAACGCTTCAACACCATCGCCGACGCCACCAC
>NZ_JAGXJK010000010.1:0-92954 GCF_019091605.1 Micrococcus sp. GbtcB5 | reverse complement strand
TCAGAGCAAGCTCGGCGTGAGGCCCTGGCGGTGTGGGTGAACCACTACAACTACCATCGGCCTCATACCTCCTGCGGGGACGCTCCTCCGGCCTCGTTGGCACCGGCCCGAGTCAACAACGTCATGCCCTCCTACACCTAGGCCGCGGTGGCCCGTGCCCGCGATGGGCCCGGCGGCTACGCTGACCCTGAGACCCGCCCCGCCCGGGGCGCACCCCCGACGATCACCCCACGGGAGCACCCATGAGCACCGCCACCGACCTCGGCCCGTCCCGCAGCCCCTTCGGCCCCGACACCGCGGCGCGCGTCCCCAGCTCGGGGACGGGGCTGGCCTCGACGGGCGGCCGGGTGGCCATGCTCGTGGTCGTGATCCTCGCGGTCGTGGCCGCGTTCCTGGGCTCCGGCGTCGTCGGCGGCCTGACCCCCGTGGCCGAGGCCGCGGGCGGCTGGCTCGGCCCGGACGCCACCTGGGTGTCCCCGGCGACCCCCGCGTTCGGCATCTGGTCCGTGATCTACGCGGGGCTGCTGGCGTATGCCGTGTGGCAGTTCCTCGCCTCGGCCCAGTCCGCCCGTCACGACCGCCTGCGACCGTGGATCCTGGTCTCGGTGCTGCTCAACGCCGCGTGGATCTGGACGGTGCAGGCCGGGCGGCTGGGGCTGAGCGTCGTGGTGATCGCGCTGCTGCTGGCGTGCCTGGCGTGGATCCTGGTGCTCCTCGAATCCGTCCGCGCGCACAGCTGGGGGGAGCGGATCCTCCTGGACGGGGTGCAGGGCCTGCATCTGGGCTGGGTCTCGATCGCCGCCGTGGCGAACCTGGCCGCGTGGCTGGCCTCGACCGGCGTCGTCGGCGATCCGGGGCAGTCGTCCCTCTGGGCGAAGGTGATGCTCGTGGTGGCCGTGCTGATCGGCGCGTTCACGGCCGTGTACAACGGCGGCCGCCCGGCTCCGGCGTTCGCGCTCGCGTGGGGTCTGATGTGGATCGGCGTCGGCCGCGCGGACGGCACGGGGCTGCTCTCGGGCAGCCTCGCCCTCCTGGCGTGGGGTGGTGCCGCGATCGTCCTGCTGTGCTGGCTGGCCGCGCTGCTGCTCTCCCGCCGGTCCGCGACGGGCGAGGCCCGCGACCTCGTCCTCGACGCCCTCGACGGCGGCGGCGACCCCATCGACGGCCGTCGCTGACCCCCGTCGTCGTCGATGGAACGGGAACCGATGCTGTCGTGACGTGCAGCAACGCGACCGCCTCCCACATGCGATGATGTGCCGATCCGAAGGCCCCGCCTCACGGCGGGGCCTTCGTCATGTCCCCGTCCCTTCCCCTCCAGGATCCTCGTGCCCTTTGCTCGTCTGCGCGCGGCGCTCCCCGCGGCCGCACTGTCCCTGCTCCTGCTCACCGGCTGCACCGCCACCGACGACGGCGTCACCCCGGCGAGCGCCGCCGACACCTCCGCGTCGGCCAGCACGATGCCGACGACGCCCACCCCGTCCGTCGACGCGGTTGCGACGAGCCGTGCCGCTGCGTCGTCGCTGGCTGCCTCCTCCTCCGCCGCGCAGTCGCGTGCCGCACATGCCGCGGAGGGCTCGCGCGCCGCCGAGGCCTCCCGCAGTGCTGGACCGACGGCGCCCGCCGCCCCGGCCGACGTCGAGGGCGACGTGGTCACGGTCGAGTCGATCTCGGACGGCGACACGCTCCGCGTGACACTCGGCGAGGTGTCCACGCGGGTGCGCCTGCTCAACATCGACACCCCCGAGACCCGCCACCCCTCGAAGCCGGTCGAGTGCATGGGCCCGGAGGCGACGGCGGCGCTGAAGTCGATGATCAGCCCCGGCGACACGGTGGTGCTGCGGTACGACCGCCGGCTCTACGACCGCTATGACCGCCTCCTCGCCGGCGTGTACGCCGACGGCGTCCTGGTCAACGCCGAGATGGCCCGCCTGGGCTACGGCGAGCCGGCGGTCTTCGACGGCAACGACCGTTTCCTGCCCGAGGTCGAGGCGGCGTGGGAGCAGGCCCGGGCGAACGGCGTCGGCAGGTTCTCCGGGGAGTGCGGCACCGCGGCAGAGCCCATCCCGGAGGCGGCACCGGCCCCCGCCCCGGAGGCGACCCCCGCACCCGAAGCCGCCCCCGCGGCCGGCGACGCGGGGCCGGTGCGCGGAGCCGACTCCGTGTGCCCGGACTCCCACCCGGTCAAGGCCAACGACAACTCGGGCATCTACCACGTACCCGGTCAGCAGCACTACGGCAAGACCAACGCGCGCCACTGCTACGCCTCCGCCTCCGCGGCCCAGGCGGACGGCTACCGCGCGGCCCGGCGCTGAGGGCCCCGCGCACGACGACGGCCGCCCACCTCGCCAGGTGAGCGGCCGTCGTTGTCGGTGCGGAACGTGCGCTCGGCGCCGCGCCGGGCGCGGTCAGCGGCCCTCGTGGACCGCCCGCAGTTCGTAGCCGCGCTCCTCCACGGCCGTCTGCTTCTCGGCGCGCTTCTCCACCCCGGCCACGTCCTTCGGGGGCAGCTGCACCCGAGCCTCGGCGGGCAGGCCGGCCTCGAGCTGGCGGGCACGCTCCACCTCGGCGTCGACCTCCAGGCCGAGCAGCAGCACGATGTTGAAGATCCACAGGGCGAACAGCAGCGCCATGACCGTGCCGATCGCACCGTACGCCGAGTAGCCGGCGAACTGCGTGAAGTACACGGACAGGGCCACCGCGGCCAGCACCATGCCCACCAGCGCCACGATGTTGCCGGGGCCGAAGAGGTGGAAGCGCGGCTTCTGGACGTTCGGGGTGGTGTAGTACAGGGTCGCGATCAGCACCAGCAGGATCAGGACGACGACGGGCCACTTCGCCCACGCCCACACCGGCAGGAACGTGTCCGAGAGGAAGTTCACCACGCCGGTCATGCCGAGCGGCCCGGCGATCGGCTGGAGGAAGCCGTCCACGAGCGAGCGGTTCAGCGCCAGCGAGAGCAGCACGACCACGATGCCCACGATCAGGATGAGCGTGGTGAGCAGGTTGGTCAGCGTCAGCTTCACCAGGCCGCGGCCCTCCTCGTAGCCGTACACCGTGTTGGCCGAGCGGTTGAACGCCTTCACGTACGCGGAGGCGGACCACAGGGCGGTCGCGATGCCGATGATGAGGGCGATGATCCCGCCGCCTGAGCCGGCCGAGTCGCTCATGGTGGTCACCAGGTTCGTGACGAGCGGCTGGTAGTCGCTCGGGACCAGGCCGGTCAGCTCCCCCAGCAGATCGTCGATGGCCCCGCGGTTGGAGGCGAGCACGAGGGACAGGATGGAGAACACGGCCAGCAGGGAAGGAGCCAGCGAGAGCACCAGGTAGTAGGTGAGCTTCGCGGCCAGGTCGGTGCCGCCGTCGTTGCCGAACTCCTTGAGCGCGCGTGTGAGCGCGTACTTCCAGCCGGCGCCGTCGAGCTTCACGCCCTTGAGCCTCTCGGCACGCTGGTCGGGATCGATCTTCGCGGCCTCCAGGGTCGCGTCCACAGGATGAATGGCCACGTCGGTCCTCTCGCGCTCGGGGGCAGGGTGCGGGTCGGGCCCCACGGTAGCGGACGGGTGCCCCGTCCGTCCCGACCGGAGCGGCGCTGGGCCGCGGACCCGGGCGATCAGCACTCGATGACGTTCACGGCCAGGCCGCCGCGCGAGGTCTCCTTGTACTTGGACTTCATGTCCGCGCCGGTGTCGCGCATGGTCGTGATGGCCTGGTCCAGGGTCACCCGGTGCGAGCCGTCCCCCAGCAGCGCCAGCCGGGCCGCGTTGATGGCCTTCACCGACGCGATCGCGTTGCGTTCGATGCACGGCACCTGGACGAGGCCGCCCACGGGGTCGCACGTCAGCCCGAGGTTGTGCTCGATCCCGATCTCGGCCGCGTTCTCCACCTGGTCCACGGTGCCGCCGAGCACGGCGCACAGGGCGCCCGCCGCCATGGAGCAGGCCGAGCCGACCTCGCCCTGGCAGCCGACCTCGGCGCCGGAGATGGAGGCGTTGCGCTTGTACAGGATGCCGATCGCCGCCGCGGTGAGCAGGAACTCGACCACCTTGTCGTCCCGCTCCTGCTGCGTGGCGCCCTCGGGGAGCACGAAGCGCATGTAGTAGAGCATGACGGCCGGGATGATGCCCGCGGCGCCGTTCGTGGGCGCGGTGACGATGCGCCCGCCCGAGGCGTTCTCCTCGTTCACCGCGAGCGCGAAGAGGTTGACCCACTCCATGGCCCACATGGGGTCGGTGCGGTCGGTGGTCTGGAGCAGGTGCTCCCGCAGCGCGGGGGCCCGACGGCGGACCTGCAGTCCGCCGGGCAGGATCGGCTCGGTGCGGGTCACGCCGTTGTGGACGCATTCCTCCATGACGGCCCAGATGGCCAGCAGCTGGGTGCGCAGCTCGTCGAGGTCGTGGCGGGTGGCCTCGTTGGCGAGCATGAGCTCCGCGATGCTCAGGCCGGCCTCGCGGCAGCGGGCGGCGAGCTCGGCGCCCGTGGAGAAGGGGTACGGTTCGCCGGTGTCGCCGTCGTCGGTGCGGTTGACGTCCTTGGTGGCGTCCAGCTCGGCCTCGAGCTCGTCCGAGGTGACCACGAAGCCGCCGCCCACCGAGTAGTAGTCGCGGGTGTGAAGCTGTTCGCCGGCGTCGTCGTAGGCGGTCAGGCGCATGCCGTTCGGATGCCCGGGCAGGGACTCGCGCATGTGCAGCGTCAGGTCCGCCTGCCGGTCGAAGGCGATCTCGTGGCGCCCGTCCAGGGGCAGCCGACCGCCCGTGACGATCTCCGCCACGAGCCCGGTGCAGGCGTCCGGGTCGATGGTCTCGGGGTCCTGGCCGGCCAGGCCGAGCAGCACCGCGGTGTCCGAGCCGTGGCCCACTCCGGTGGCCGCGAGCGAGCCGAACAGCTCGGCGTGCACGCGGGCCGTGCGCTCGAGGACGCCGTGCTGGCCCATGCTGTCCGTGAAGCGGCGGGCAGCGCGCATGGGCCCCACGGTGTGGGACGAGGACGGGCCGATGCCGATCGAGAACAGGTCGAGGACGCTGAGCGCCATGCAGTGCTCCTAGGGTGCGAGCGGGACGCGCGGTGGCCGGGGGTGCGGGCCGGACGCGCGGAGCCGGGTGATCCGGTGCAGACCAGACTAGGGGCACGGGGCCCGGCAGGCCATGGGGTCGCGGCTCGTGGTCCGCGCTGCTCTCCGGCCCGTCGCCCACCGCACGGACCGGAGACGGGAGCGCTCAGAGGATGTTGTCCTTGGACTCCTCCACCTGCGCGGCCGCACGGAACGCCGTCAGGTCACGCAGATACTCGTCCGCGTGGGGGAACACGGGCCCCTGCCCGGCCACGAGCATGACCCCCTCGAGGGGCTCGAACCGGGAGCGGCCCGCGTGGACGTCCTCGCCGGCGTCGACCAGGGTGCGCAGCTGCCACCACGTGGGGGCCATCAGGTTGACCTTACCGACCCGGAAGCGGCGCAGCAGCTCGGCGGGGGACGCCCAGCCGTGGCTGGCCGCCTCGGAGGACATCCGCTCGGGGGACTGGCCCTGCGGCAGGTGGACGGCGAAGAAGAACGTGTCGTAGCGGCGCGGGCCCCCGTGCGGGGTGATCCACCGGGACCACGGCACGAGCGCGCCGGCGTCGGGGCGCAGCC
Organism: Micrococcus sp. GbtcB5; assembly: GCF_019091605.1. Lineage (NCBI taxonomy): Bacteria > Bacillati > Actinomycetota > Actinomycetes > Micrococcales > Micrococcaceae > Micrococcus > Micrococcus sp. GbtcB5. The sequence goes on along the minus strand of NZ_JAGXJK010000010.1, from coordinate 87,328 downwards.
CCTCGCGGTCGAGCAGCTCCCCGAAGTCCACCTCGTGGCGCTCGACGGCGTCGCGCAGCTCGTCGGGGAACGCGGCCACCCGGGCCGGGTCCACGGGGGTGCCGGTGACGGCGTCCCGGGCCAGGAGCACTCCGGTCTCCTCGAACGTCTCGCGGACGGCGGCGGCCAGCACGCGGCCGGCGCCCTCGGCGGGGTCGAGTTCCGCGAGGGTGCCGTGGGCGTCCGCGGGCTCGTGCGGCAGCCCCAGGCGCCGGCCCCAGTCGGCCAGATCCGTGCCCTCCCACAATCGGTCCGACAGGTCGTCCGCGGGGTCCACGCGGCCGCCGGGGAAGGCCGTGGCGTGGGCGCTGAAGGCCATGGTCCCGGCGCGGCGGACGGTGAACACCGAGGTCTCGCCGCCGGCCCCGGGCCGGACCAGCACGAGGGAGGAGGCGGGCACCGCCGGGACCCGGGGCCGGTCCTCGGCGGCCGGCGGGGCGGTGGGCGGGGCGGCGGGGCTCACGGTGCCTCCTCGGTTCGGGCGATCATGGTCCGGACGCACGGGCCGACGACGGCGGCCCCGGCCGCTCCCGCGCGCGGGTCATGCGGCCCGGACGTGCGCGGACCCGTAGTCTGTAGCGTAAGTCACCGTGCTCGGGGCGGAGGCCCCGGGGCGAGACCGCGACCCAAGGAGGAGAGGCCGTGAAGATCCTGGTGCTGGCCAAGCAGGTGCCGGACACGTGGCAGGAGCGTGAGCTGAGCCTGGAGACCGGCTGGGTGGTGCGCGACGGCGCGGCCGAGCCCGTGCCGGACGAGATCAGCGAGCGCGTCATGGAGGTCGCCCTGGGCTGGCGGGACGCCGGCGCGGACATCGAGGTCGTGGCCCTGACGGTGGGCCCCGAGGACTCCTCGAAGACCCTGCGCAAGATGCTGGCCATGGGCGCGGACTCCGCCGTGCAGATCTCCGACGACGCACTCGTCGGCTCGGACGCCGTGCAGACAGCTCGCGTGATCGCCGCGGCCGTCGAGAAGGAGGGCGCCGACCTCGTGCTCGCCGGCACGCTGTCCACGGACGGCGGCACCGGCGTGGTGCCCGCCATGGTCGCCGAGCTCCTGGAGCGGCCCTACCTGCCGCACGCCGAGGCCCCCGAGCTGGCCGACGGCGAGCTGACCGGCACCGTGGCGACCTCGGACGCGGACGTGCGCGCCGCCGTCGCCCTGCCCGCCGTGGCGGGCTTGACGGAGAAGACCGCGGAGCCGCGGTTCCCGAACTTCAAGAACATCATGGCGGCCAAGAAGAAGCCGCTCACCGTGCTGTCCCTGGCCGACCTCGGCATCGCCGCGGGCCCGGCCGAGGCCGCCTACCGCTCCGTGATGGTCTCGGCGGACACGCGTCCCGAGCGTGCCGCGGGCGAGAAGGTCACCGACGACGGCACCGCCGCCGAGCGGCTGGTGGAGTTCCTCGCGGGTCGGGGGCTCGTGTGAGCGCGAACGTGGAGGAGACCGAGATGACGACGCAGACCGACGCCGCGAACAGCGGCCAGACCGTGCTGGTGCACGCCGAGATCGGCGCGGACGGAGCGCTCCGCCCGATCGTGGCCGAGCTCCTCGGCGCCGCCGCCACCGTGGGCGTGCCCGAGGCCGTCCTCGTGACCGGCGCGGAGGGCAGGGACGCCGCCGTCGCCCGCCTGGGGGAGTACGGCGCCACGCGCGTCCACCTCCTCGTGGCCGACGACGCCGCCACCACCCTCGGCGACGCCGCCGTGCAGGCCCTCGCCGCCGCGGCCGCCCGCACCGCGCCCGTGGCCGTGCTGCTCTCCGGCAGCCCCGAGTCCCGCGCGGTGGCCGGCCGCCTGTCCGTCCGCGCTCGCGGCCCCGTCTGCGCGGATGCCGTGGGACTGCGCTGGGCCGACGACGAGGTCATCGCCCGCCACTCCGTGTTCGGCGGCGACTACCTCAGCGAGTCCACCGGCGAGGGCGGCCCCCGGATCATCACCATGCGCCCCGGCGCCGTCGCGGACCGGGCCCCGGCCGTCGAGGCGCCCGAGGTCGTGGAGCTGGCCGCCGCCGAGCTCGGCCCGGTGACCGCCGGCGCCCGGGTGCTCGAGGTGAACGCCCGCACGCAGAACTCCGCCCGTCCGCCCCTGCGCGGCGCGAAGACCGTCGTCGCCGGCGGACGCGGCGTGGGCTCCGAGGAGGGCTTCGCGATCGTCGAGCAGCTCGCCGACGAGCTCGGCGCCGCCGTGGGCGCCTCGCGCGCCGCCGTCGACTCCGGCTACACCGCGGCCGAGCGCCAGGTGGGCCAGACCGGCGTGATCGTGTCCCCGAACCTGTACATCGCCCTCGGCATCTCCGGCGCCATCCAGCACTTGGCCGGCATGAAGACCGCCAAGACCATCGTGGCGATCGACAAGAACGAGGACGCCGAGATCTTCGAGCACGCCGACTTCGGCGTGGTCGGGGACATCTTCCAGGTGGTCCCGCAGGTCATCGAGCAGCTGCGCACCCGCCGCGGCTGAACCGGTGCGGGCGCGGTCCGCAGCGGACCGCGCCCCTCGGACGAGGAGAAGCATGCCCAAGCAGCGAATGGCCGGCTACGTCCCCCTGAAGGGCGCCCCGGCCGAGACCGAGCCCGCCCCCGCCCCGGCGCAGGACACCACGACGGCGGCCCCCGCCCCGGTGGTCGCGCCCGCCGCCCCGGTGGCGCCGACCGCATCGGCGTCGGCCCTGACGCCCCTGTCCGCGCGACGCCGCATGGCCGGGTACGTCCCGTTCGCCCGCGAGGCCGAGTGGCTCGGCGGTGCCCCCACTCCGGCCGCGGGATCGACCCCGGCCGCCGCCCCCGAGCCGATCGCCGCCTCAGCGTCCCCGACGCGGGCCCCCGCACCCGCGGAGACCGAGCCCGTCGTGCCGGACGTGGCGGCCGCCGTCGCGGCCGCCGCGGCCGGTGCGCCCGCCGCGTCCGGGGTGGGCGCGCCCGTGGAGTCCGACCTCGTGCCGCTCGCGGAGCGGCGACGCATGGCCGGGTACGTGCCGTTCGCCCGGGAGGGGGAGTGGTTCACCGAGCTGGCCGCCGTGGGCGCCCCCACCGCGCCGGAGACGGTGGCGCAGGAGGTCGACGCACCGGAGCAGGCCACCGCCGAGCCCACGGCCGAGCCCGCCGCCGCGGCGCCGGCCCGGCCGGTCGTCGCCGAGCTGGCCGATGTCGAGCCGGCCGATGCGGAACCGGCCGTCGCCGCCCCCGTGGCCGCGGCGTCGGCCCCGGAGCCGGCCCCCACCGCGCCGGACACCCGTTCGGCCCCGCCGGCCTCCGCCGTGCAGCCGCCCCGGGCTGCCACCGGTACGCCCGCTCGGACCGCGGAGACGGACGTCGCCGAGTCCGCCGTCCCGTCCCGTCTGCGCAAGGCGCTGCCGGCGGTGGCCGGCGTCGTGGTGCTGGCGCTGCTCGCGGTGCTGGCCGCACGCTGGCTGCGGAGCCTGGACCCGGTGGCGGACTTCATCGCGACCTACGACGGGCACCCGGTCCTGCCCGAGGGCACCCCCGAGGGGATGCCCTGGTGGATGGGCTGGCAGCACTTCCTGAACATGTTCCTGATGGTGCTGATCATCCGGACGGGCCTGCAGATCCGTCACGAGACGCGGCCTCCGGCCAACTTCACGCCGACGAAGGACGGCCTGTTCTCCGCGCGGGGCAACACCCCGAAGAAGTTCTCGCTCACCATCTGGATGCACCAGGCCCTCGACGCGCTGTGGCTGCTCAACGGCCTGATCTTCGTGGTGCTGCTGATCGTCACCGGCCACTGGGCGCGGATCGTGCCCACGGACCCGCACGTGTTCCAGCACGCCCTGTCCGCCGGCATCCAGTACCTGTCCCTGGACTGGCCCACGGAGAACGGCTGGGTGCACTACAACGCGCTGCAGATGCTCTCCTACGCGCTGGTCGTGTTCGTGGCCGCCCCGCTCGCCGCCCTCACGGGCTGGCGCATGTCCTCGTGGTTCCCCACGGAGGCCAAGGGACTGAACAAGGCGTTCCCCATGGAGGTGGCCCGCAAGGTGCACTTCCCGGTGATGGTCTTCTTCGTGGCGTTCATCGTGGTGCACGTGTTCCTCGTGGCCTTCACGGGCCTGCTGACGAACCTGAACCACATGTACACCTCGCGCGGCGGGGCCACCGACGCGTGGGGCCTCGTGGTGTTCCTCGTGAGCGTGGCGGTCACCGCCGCCGCCTGGTTCTTCCTGAAGCCCGCCTTCACGGCCCCCGTGGCCTCCCGCTTCGGCACCGTGGGCCGCTGAGCCGGCCCCACGACGACGGCACGTCCTCCCGGGACTTTCGAACGTGATGTCGGGGGAATGAGCGCTTTTGAACGTGGGATAGGGCCTCTCTCACGTTCGAAAGCGCTCGGGCGCTCGGGCGTGCGGGGCGTCAGCTCCGGGCAGCTCGGAAGGTGACCTGCACCTGGACCATCGGCTTGTCGGCCACGGGGACGCCGTCGGCGCCGACCGGCACGAGGTCCACGTCCACGAGGCGCAGGGACCGGCCGGCGTGCCGCACCCGCGTGAGGGCGACCATCTCGCCATGCCCCGGGCGCACGAACACCACGCGCACGGCCTGGACGTCGTAGCGCTCGCGGTCCGGCATGGCCGCCTGCGCGGCGGTGACCGCCCGCAGCGTCATGGCCCCGCCGTGGACCGCGCCCGACGGGTTGGCCAGCTCCGGCTTCGGGGCGAAGCGGGCGCCCGCGCTCGCCGCGGCAGCGACGGCGGGGCGCACGTCCGGAGCGGCCGTCGGCAGCGACTCGGGGCGGGCGGCGAGCAGCCCCGGCATGGGCACGCGGGTCTCGGCCCCGCGGGGCAGCCGTCCGGCGGCGACGAACTCGGCCATCCGCTCCGGCGCTCCGGCGGGCACCGACTGGAACCAGCCGGTCGCCTCGACGACGCGACGCCCGTCCGCGTCCTCGAGCCACGCACGGGCCACGCCGCCGCCGGCATCCCAGGCCAGCGGGCGGGTCCAGCACTCCAGCAGCGGGCCGTCGTCGTCCCCGGCCGTGACGGCCACCGCGTCGAAGGCGGGCAGCGGGCCGAGCACGTTGACCTGCAGCTCGGTGGTGACCACGGTCTCGATGTCCCGGGCCGCGTGGTGCACGGCCACCGCGGTGGCGTTGTCCATGATCACGGTGGCCGCCGCGCCGGTGGGCCGGCCGTCCAGGTCGAGGCACCACGGGCCGACCTCGAACGCGGCCGGGTTGAGGGCGCCGTCCCGCTCGGTCATCAGCGCGTGGCGGCGGATGCCGAACAGCTGTTCCGTGCGGCCGGAGGGGTGGGAGCGTGGGCCGGTGGGCGAGTCCGCGGTGGGGCTGGTGGTGGTCTGCACGGGGAGCACGCTAGCCCACGGCCCGGCGGCGACACGGCTGATCATTGGATGTCCTATTATCATGGTGACGACAGTCACGCCCTGTCGTCGCCCGTGGTGTCACCCCCGCACCACCCCGTCGTGGACCGCCCGCGCGGCCGGACCGAGCCCCAGGAGGACGAACCCATGTTCCCCATCACCGATGACCAGAAGGCCCTGGTCGACGCCGTCCGCGACTTCGCCGAGCAGCGCGGCGCCCCGCACGCACTCGACTGGGACGCCGAGAAGCACTTCCCGGTGGACGTCCTCGCCGAGGCCGGCGAGCTCGGCCTGGGCGGCATCTACGTGGGGGAGGAGCACGGCGGCACCGGCCTGGAGCGCACGGACGCGATCCTGATCTTCGAGGAGCTCGCCAAGGCGGACCCGGCCTTCGCCGCCTACATCTCCATCCACAACATGGTCGCCTGGATGATCGACTCCTTCGGCAGCGACGAGCAGCGCGCCCGCTGGATCCCCGACCTCGCGGGCATGGAGCACCTGGCCAGCTACTGCCTCACCGAGCCCGGCGCCGGCTCGGACGCGGCCGCGCTGAAGACTCGCGCCGTCCGCGACGGCGACCACTACGTCCTCAACGGCGTCAAGCAGTTCATCTCCGGCGCCGGCGCGTCCGACTGCTACGTGGTGATGTGCCGCACCGCGGACACGGGCGCCCGGGGGATCTCCGCCGTCGTGGTCCACAAGGACACCCCCGGCCTGTCCTTCGGCCCCAACGAGAAGAAGATGGGCTGGCACACCCAGCCCACGCGCCAGGTGATCTTCGAGGACGTCCGCGTGCCCGTGGCCGACCGCCTCGGCGAGGAGGGCGACGGCTTCCGCATCGCCATGAAGGGCCTCAACGGCGGCCGCCTGAACATCGGCGCCTGCTCGATCGGCGGCGGCCTGGCCGCCCTGGACAAGGCCACCCGCTACCTCAAGGAGCGCAGCGCGTTCGGCGAGCCGCTCACCACCAAGCAGGCCCTCGTGTTCGAGCTCGCGGACATGTCCGTGAAGCTGGAGACCGCCCACACGATGCTCATGCGCGCCGCGGACGCCCTGGACCGCAACGACCCGGACACCGTGGGCCTGTGCGCCATGGCCAAGCTCGTGGCCACCGAACACGGCTACGAGGCCGCCGACACCGCCCTGCAGCTGCACGGCGGCTACGGCTACCTGCACGAGTACGGCGTGGAGAAGCTCGTCCGGGACCTGCGCGTGCACCGGATCCTCGAGGGCTCCAACGAGATCATGCGCATGATCGTGGGCCGCGGCCTGATCGGCTGACGTCGGGGGCCCCGCCCGGTGGCCCACACAGCACGGCGCCCCGCGGTCCCCACACGGGACCACGGGGCGCGGTCTGTCGGGGCGGGCTCAGCCGAGCTGCAGCGGGTCCACCCCGGACACGGGCTCGAAGTGCCCGGCCACGTCCTCGGCCGAGACGTCCTCGAGCCGGGCCGGGCTCCACGTCGGATCCTTGTCCTTGTCCACGAGCAGCGCGCGGATGCCCTCGGCCATGTCCGGCTCGCGCATCAGGTGGGTGCCGATCGTGAACTCCTGGCGCAGCGCGTCGGCCACGGTCAGGTCCGCCCCGCGCGCGGCCAGCCGGCGCTGGGCCTCGTGGGCCACGGCGACGGCGGTCGGGGACTTGGTGCGGATGGCCTCGGCGGCCTGCCCCGCGGCCTCGGCGTGCTCCCCGCCAGCGGCGGCGCGCTCGTCCAGGGCGGCGAGGACCTCGGCGGCCGTCTCCCGGTCGTAGGCGTCCTCGATCCAGTCCCGGCCGGCCACCAGCGCGGAGGCGGGCCGTGCGTCCTCGGCCACCGCGAACCGGGCCAGCGCCTCGTCGGCGGCGGCGAAGGCGGCCTCGTCGCGCGCGCCCGCGTCCGCGGCCGGGCCGAGGGCGCCGAACGCCGCGGCGAGGGCCTGCTCGAGCTCGTCCAGCCGGGCGGACTCCACGAAGACGTCCGCCAGGCCCAGGGCCACCGCGTCGGACCCGGAGGCGTGCGCCGAGGTCGCGGCCAGGTGCCGGCCCGCCTGGAAGGGTGCGCGGGCGAGGTGGAAGGAGCCGCCGACGTCGGGGGTGAACCCGATCGCCGTCTCGGGCATGCCGGCGCGCGTCCGCTCGGTGGCCACACGGTGCGAGCCGTGCGCGGACACGCCCATGCCGCCGCCCAGGACGACGCCGTCCATGAAGGCCACGTACGGCTTGGGGTAGGCGGCGATGCGCTCGTTCATCGCGTACTCGTCGCGGAAGAACTCCTCGGCCTCCGCGAACCGCCCCGCCAGGAGGGAGGCGCGCAGGGAGACGACGTCGCCGCCCGCGCACAGCCCCTTCTCCCCGGCGCCGCGGATCAGCACGCCGCGCACGGCGGGGTCCGCGGCCCAGTCGGTCAGGGCCGCGTCGATCGCCCGGACCATGTCCTGCGTCAGCGCGTTCAGGGCGCGCGGACGGTTCAGCGTGATGCGGCCGAGGCCGTCGCGGACCTCGAGGAGCACCTCGTCCGCCGCGCCGTCCTGCCCAGCCGCGGGGGCCGTCGTCGCCGTGGTCTGCGCGTCGCTCATCGGTGCTGCCACCCCGCCTCGCGCTTGGCCGCGAAGGCGTCCATGCCCTCCTTCTGGTCCGCCGTGGCGAACGCGGCGTGGAACACGCGGCGCTCGAAGGCGATGCCCTGGGCGAGCGTGGTCTCGAACGCGGCGTTGACGGCCTCCTTGGCCATCCAGGAGGCCGGCTTGGACTTGGACGCGATGGTCGCGGCCACCTCCAGCGCCTCCTCGAGGGCATTCTCGTCGGCCACCACGCGGGAGACGAGTCCGATGCGCTCGGCCTCCTCCGCCCCGATCATGCGGCCGGTGAGGATCATGTCCATGGCCTTCGCCTTGCCCACGGCGCGGGTCAGGCGCTGGGAGCCGCCCATGCCGGGGATGACGCCGAGGTTGATCTCGGGCTGGCCGAACTTCGCGCCCTCGCCGGCCACGAGCACATCGGCCATCATGGCCAGCTCGCAGCCGCCCCCGAGGGCGTAGCCGGTCACGCACGCCACGATGGGGGTGCGGGCGCGGGTGAGCCCGTCCCAGCCGGCGAACCAGTCGGCCGCGTACATCTCGGAGAACTCCTTGGTGGCCATCTCCTTGATGTCCGCGCCGGCGGCGAACGCCTTGGGGGAGCCGGAGAGCAGGATCGCCCCGATCTCCGGGTCGGTGTCCAGCTCCTGCACCGCCGCGACGACGGCGCGCATCGTCGCCTCGTTCAGCGCGTTCAGGGCCTTCGGCCGGTTCAGGCGGATGTGGCCGACCCGGCCCTGCCGCTCGACGACGATCGGCGACTCGGCGCCGTCCGGGGTGGTCTGCTCGCTCATGCCTCGCTCCTGTCCGTGTGTGATGCTCGGATGTCCTCGATGATGCCGGAAAAGTCGCGGGCGGCGCCTTCTCCGGCGGCGTACTCGGCGTACTTGGCCTGCGCGAGGCGGCCCAGGTCGGCCGCCACGCCCTGCTCGTCCAGGGCCGCGAGCGCGAGCCCGAGGTCCTTGGCCATCAGGGCGCCGGCGAAGCCGGGCTGGAAGTCCCGGTTCGCGGGGGAGCCGGGGACGGGGCCGGGCACCGGGCAGTTGGTGGTCAGGGACCAGCACTGCCCGGAGGCCTTGCTCATCACGTCGTACAGGGCCTGGTGCTGCAGGCCCAGGCGCTCGCCCAGGACGAAGGCCTCGGCGACGGCGATCTGCGTGACCCCCAGCACCATGTTGTTGCAGATCTTCGCGGCCTGGCCCAGGCCGGCGGCCCCGCAGTGCACGATCCGCGCGCCCATGACCTCGAGCAGCGGCAGCACCTCGGCGTACACCTCGTCCGAGGCGCCCACCATGAAGGCGAGGGTGCCGGCCTCGGCGCCCACCTGGCCGCCCGAGACCGGCGCGTCGGCCGCCCGCATGCCCGCTGCCTCCGCCGCCGCGGCCGCCTCGCGGGCCTCGGCGACATCGATGGTCGAGCAGTCCAGGAACACGGTGCCGGGCCGGGCGGCGGCGAGCAGGCCGCCGTCGCCGTCCTCACCCCGGTAGACGTCCAGCACCAGGCGTCCGTGGGGGAGCATGGTCAGCACGACGTCGGCCTCCGCGGCCGCCGCGGCCGTGTCCGTGACGGTCTCGACGCCGGCCGCACGGGCCTTCTCGAGGGCCTCGGGGACGAGGTCGAAGCCGAGCACGCGGTGGCCCGCAGCGGCGAGGTTGGCGGCCATGGGGCCGCCCATGTGGCCGAGGCCGAGGAACAGAACGGTGGTCATGGGGTCCTCCTGGTCGGGACGGGCTGCGGGGCGGTCAGGAGCCGGCCGGCATCACGAAGCTGGCGCCCTCGCGCACGCCGGAGGGCCAGCGCGTGGTGATGGTCTTCGTCTTGGTGTAGAACTTCAGCCCGTCCGTGCCGTGCTGGTTCAGGTCGCCGAAGCCGGAGGCCTTCCAGCCGCCGAAGGTGTAGTAGGCGATCGGCACGGGGATCGGCACGTTCACGCCGACCATGCCGGTGTCCACGCGGGTGGAGAAGTCGCGGGCGGCGTCGCCGTCGCGGGTGAAGATGGCCACGCCGTTGCCGAACTCGTGCTCGTTCACGAGCGTGAGCGCCTCCTCGTAGTCCTTCGCGCGGACCACGGAGAGCACCGGGCCGAAGATCTCCTCGCGGTAGATGCTCATCTGCGGGGTGACGCGGTCGAACAGGGTGGCGCCCACGTAGAAGCCGTCCTCGTGGCCCTCGACGACGACGCCCCGGCCGTCCTCGACCAGGTCGGCGCCCGCCTCGACGCCGGCCGCGATGTAGCCCTCGATGCGCTCCTTCGCGTCCTTCGAGACGACGGGGCCGAAGTCCGAGGACGCCTCGAGCGACGGGCCGACCCTGAGGTCCTTCACGCGCTCGCGGAGCAGCGCGATCAGGCGGTCGGCGGTCTCCTCGCCGACCGGGACGGCCACGGAGATCGCCATGCAGCGCTCGCCGGCGGAGCCGAAGGCGGCGCCGACCAGGGCGTCGGCGGTCATCTCGAGGTCCGCGTCCGGCATGACCACGGCGTGGTTCTTGGCCCCGCCGAAGCACTGCGCGCGCTTGCCCATGCGGCCGGCGTGGGCGTAGATGGACTGCGCGATCGGGGTGGAGCCGACGAAGCCGACGGCCTTGACGCGCGGGTCCTCGATGAGCGCGTCCACGGCGGCCTTGTCGCCGTGCACCACGTTGAGGGCGCCGGCGGGCATGCCGGCCTCGAGGGCCAGCTCGGCCAGGCGCACCGGGACGGAGGGGTCGCGCTCGGAGGGCTTGAGGACGAAGGCGTTGCCCGCCGCCAGGGCGATGCCGGCCTTCCACAGCGGGATCATCGCCGGGAAGTTGAAGGGCGTGATGCCCACGGCCACGCCGAGCGGCTGGCGCATGGAGTGCACGTCGATGCCGGTGCCCGCGTCGGCGGTGAACTCACCCTTGAGCAGGTGCGGGGCGCCCGCGGCGAACTCCACGACCTCGATGCCGCGCTGGATGTCGCCCTTGGCGTCCGGGAAGGTCTTGCCGTGCTCCTGGGCGAGCACGGTGGCCAGCTCGTCCATGTTCTCGTTGATCAGGTCGACCCAGCGCAGCAGGATGCGGCCGCGGCGCTGCGGATTCAGCGTCGACCACGCTGCGAAGCCCTCCTCGGCGGAGGCCAGGGCGGCGTCAATCTCCGCGGCGGAGGCCAGCGCCACGCGGCCCGCCACGCGGCCCGTGGCCGGGTGGTAGACGTCGCTGTGCCGACCGGAGGCGCCCTCGCGCCGCTCGCCGTGCACGAAGTGGGGGATCACGGGGGCGGTCTCGGTGGGCGCGGTCTTCTCGGACATGGGGGCTCCTCGCGGGTCCAGGCGGAAGGCGGACGCCGGGCGGCGCCGCCCACGGCGGGCGGGGCGGGCCCGGCCGTGCGTGTGATCTGGGTTACTCGTCCGCTAATCTAGGATGAGAACGTAGGACATGCAACTATCGAAATCGGGGGGTATCCCGAGGAGGAAGGGAGGGTCCGCCCATGGACCTGTCGAACCAGAGCGCGATCGTCACCGGCGGGGCCTCGGGCCTCGGCCATGCCACCGCCCGCCGCCTGGCGGACGCGGGCGCCGCCGTCGTGGTGGTGGACCTGCCGGACCGCGAGGGCGAGACCGTCCGCGCGGACGCTGTGGCCGCCCTCGGTCCCCGTGCGCGCTTCGTGACGGGCGACGTCACCGCCGAGGACACCGCCCGGGAGGCCGTGGCCGCCGCGCTGGAGGCCGGGCCGCTGCGGGTGCTGGTCAACTGCGCCGGGGTGGCGACGCCGGGCAAGCTCGTGGGTCGCGACGGGCCGCTGTCCGCCGAGGTGCTGAGCCGGGTCCTGGCGATCAACGCGGTCGGCACCGTGTCGATGATGGCCCAGGCCGCCGCCGCGATGAAGGCGCAGGAGCCGCTCGGCGAGGACCGCGGCGTCATCGTCAACACCGCGTCCGTGGCAGCCTACGACGGGCAGATCGGCCAGATCGCGTACTCCGCCTCCAAGGGCGCCGTGGTCGCGCTGACCCTGCCCGCGGCCCGCGAGCTCGCCTCCTCGCAGATCCGCGTGGTCACGATCGCCCCCGGCCTGATGGAGACGCCCATGATGGCCGGCCTGCCCGAGGCCGCCCGCGAGGCGCTGTCCACCAAGACCCCGCATCCGGCCCGCCTCGGCCGGCCCGAGGACTACGCGCTGCTCGTCGAGCAGATCGTGTCCAACCCGTTCCTCAACGGCGAGGTCATCCGGCTCGACGGCGCCGTGCGCCTCGAGCCCCGCTGAGCCGGACGGTCCGGAGGCCGGGGAGAGCGTCAGGAGGAGGTGCGCTCCGCCGTCGCGGGCGCGCCGGCGTCGGGGCCGTCGACCTGGAAGTCGCCTGCCTCGGCGCGGAACCGGCCGAGGACGTCGATGAGGGTGTCCACGTCCGCCGGATCGAAGCCGGAACGGCCGAAGACCTCGGCGTTGAGCGTCTCCGTGGCGGCGACGGCGACGCGCCGACCCTCGTCCGTGAGGGCGAGCACGAGCGCGCGGCGGTCCGACTCGTGGGGGGTGCGCTCCACCAGCCCGGCGGCCTCGAGCCGGTCCACCGCATTGGTCACCGAGGTGGGGTGGACCTGCAGGAGCGCGGACGCCTTGGACATCCGCATCCGCTTCTCGCGCGAGAAGTTCAGCAGCGCCAGCAGCTCGTACCGCGCGAAGGTGAGCCCGTAGGGCTTGAGCGCGGCCTGCGCCCGACCCAGCAGGATCTGCTGGGCCCGCATGATCGAGGTGATGGCGGCCATCGGGCGGGCGACGTCACCCCATCCGTGACGCTCCCAGTTCCGGGCGGCCTCCCGGATGGGGTCCTGGGCGAGGGGTGGCTTCTTCATGGCGCTCCAGACTAGCGGCGCACCGGGGGTCCCCCGCCACCGCCGGACGAGGACGGGGCGGTGGCGGGGAACGGCCGGTCAGCGCTGCAGGTCCAGGTCCTCCTCGCGGAACTCGGTGCCGTAGCCGTCCGGGGCGGCGCCCGTCTGGGCGCGCTCGACCTCGGCCTTGCGCAGCTCCACGCGGCGGATCTTGCCCGAGATGGTCTTCGGCAGCTCGAGGAACTCGATGCGGCGGATGCGCTTGTACGGGGGCAGCTGGGTGAGCGTGAACTGCAGGATCGCCCGGGCGGTCTCCGCGGTGGGCTCGTGGCCCGGGGCGAGGGTGACGAAGGCCTTCGGCACGGCCAGGCGCAGCTCGTCCGGGGTGGGGACGATCGCGCCCTCCAGCACGGCCGGGTGCTTGACCAGCACCGACTCCAGCTCGAACGGGGACACCTTGTAGTCCGAGGACTTGAAGACGTCGTCCGCGCGGCCCACATAGGTCAGCACGCCGTTCTCGTCGCGGCGGGCGATGTCGCCGGTGTGGAAGACGCCGTCGCGGAACACCTCGTCCGTCTTCTCCTGGTTGCCGTAGTAGGACTTCAGCAGGCCCACCGGACGCGGGTCCAGGCGCAGGCAGATCTCGCCCTCCTCGGCCTCCTGGCCCGTGAGCGGGTCGAGCAGGGTGACGTCCATGCCGGGCAGCGGACGGCCCATCGAGCCGATGACGACCTTCTGGCCGGGGGTGTTGGCGATCTGCAGGGTGGTCTCGGTCATCCCGAAGCCGTCGCGGATCGTGGTGCCCCACGCCTTGTGCACCTGGTCGATCACCTCGGCGTTGAGCGGCTCGCCCGCGGAGATGGTCTTGGTCGGCGGGGTCGTCAGCTGCGCCAGGTCCGCCTTGATGAGCATGCGCCACACGGTGGGCGGGGCGCAGAAGCTCGTGACGCCGTAGCGCTCCATGTTGGCCATCAGGGCCGCGGGGTCGAACTTGCGGGCGCTGTGCACGAAGATTGTGGCCTCCGCGATCCACGGGGCGAAGAAGTTGGACCACGCGTGCTTGGCCCAGCCGGGGGAGGCCACGTTGAGGTGCACGTCGCCCGGCTCCAGACCGATCCAGTAGAGCGTCGTGAGGTGGCCGACCGGGTACGAGGTGTGGGTGTGCTCCACGAGCTTCGGCTTCGAGGTGGTGCCCGAGGTGAAGTAGAAGAGCAGCGTCTCGTCCGCGGGGGTCGGCTCGGCCGGGGCCAGCTCGGTGGCGGCGTCGTCGGCGTCGTCGTAGGAGAGCACGGTGTGGCCGGCGACCTCGGGGGCGCGGCGCGCCGGGCCCTCCGCGAAGACGCCCGGCACGTGCACCAGGTGCAGGCCCTCGCCGACGCCGGCGAACTTGGCCAGGTCCTCGGCGCCGGCCACGGCCCACGCGGCGCCGGCGCGCGTCACGCGGTCCTCGAGGTCCCCGGAGGTCATCTGCGTGGTGGTGGGCACCATGACCACCCGCAGCTTGATGCAGGCGAGCATGAACTCCCACAGCTCCACCTGGTTGTTCAGCATCAGGATGAGGCGGTCGCCGCGGCGCAGGCCCTGCGCGGAGAGCCAGTTCGCCACCCGGCTGGAGGCCGCGGAGAGCTCGGCGAAGGTGCGTTCGGTGCTGCGCCCGTCGTCCTCGGCGATGATCAGCGCCGGCACGTCCGCGCGGGCCGGGTCTTGGGCCAGGCGGTCGAACCAGTCGAAGCCGAAGTTGAAGTGCTCGAAGCGGGGCCACTCGAACTCGGCGCGGGCGCGCTCATAGTCGGTCTGGCACTCGACCAGCAGGTCGCGGGCCGCGCGGAACACCTCCGTCGGTGACGGGGCGGCGACGGCGGTGGGGTCCTGGACGGTCATGGGTCCCTCCTCGGGATGGCTGCTGAACGGATCCTTGGCCGGGGGCCTGTGATCTGGAACACTACTGGCAGACCTGGATAGTTGGAAGTCCTACAGTCGGATTCGCGGTGAAACCGCCCGCCGTCGTCGGACCGCCCCCGAAGGAGAGCCATGACCGCCATCGCCGACCGCCCCGTCCCCGCCTCCGGCGCGCCCGCCGTCACCCCCGGCCTGCCCCACGTGGACCTGCTGCGCCTGCGGGACCGCCTCGAGCCGGCCGAGCGTGACCGGCTCGACGCGATCGAGGACCACCTGCAGACCCGCGTGCGGCCGCACCTGACCCGGTACTGGGACGCCGAGGAGTTCGCGTTCGACCTGCTGCCGGGCCTGGCCGAGCTGGGTCTGGGGCGCCTCGTCCTGGACGGCTCGTCCTCGCTGTTCCAGCAGCTCGTGCACGCGGAGATCGCCCGCGTGGACCTGTCCCTGTCCGCCCTCGTGGGCATCCACAACGAGCTCAACCTCGGCATGATCGCCGGCCTGGGCTCGGAGCGGCAGAAGGCCACGTGGCAGGGGCGCCTCGAATCCTTCGACGCCCTGGGCGCGTTCTGCCTCACGGAGCCGGACCACGGCTCGGACATCGCCGGCGGCCTCGCCACCACCGCCACCCGCGACGGCGACGAGTGGGTCATCCGCGGTGCCAAGCGCTGGATCGGGGCCGGCACGATCGCCGACGTCGCGCTCGTCTGGGCGCGTGACACCGCCGACGGCGAGATCAAGGGCTTCGTGGTGCCCACCGACACCCCCGGCTACGAGGCCACCAAGATCAGCGGGAAGATGGGCCTGCGGATCATGCAGAATGCGGACATCACCCTGGACGTGCGCCTGCCCGCGGACGCGATCCTGCCCGGCGCCACCACCTTCGCCGCCACCCGCACCCTGCTGCGCGACTCGCGCATGTGGGTCGGCTGGCAGGGCGTCGGCGCGCAGATGGGCGTGCTGGACGTGCTGCGCTCCTACGCGCTGCGGCGGGAGCAGTTCGGCCGCCCACTGGCCGCGTTCCAGCTGATCCAGGCCCAGATCGCCGAGGTCGCCGGCAACCTGGCCGCCTCCGCCGGGATGATGCTCCAGGTGGACGCCCTGCGGCAGGAGGGGCGGATGGAGATGATGCACGCGGCGATGGCCAAGGCCACCTCGACCCGGCTGGCCCGGTCCTCGGCGGCGCTCGCCCGCGACGCCCTCGGCGGCAACGGCCTGCTCACGGAGCACGAGATCGCCAAGATCATGGGGGACGTGGAGGCCATCTACTCCTACGAGGGCTCCTACGGCATGAACACCCTGATCGTGGGGCGTGCCCTCACCGGCGTCTCGGCCTTCGTGTGAGCCACGCGTCCCGCAGGTCCTGGATCAGCGGGCGGTGGGCGATGAGCAGCAGCACGCCGGCCACCGGGATGACCACCTCAAAGCCCAGCCAGAGGTAACCGGCCGCGCCCGCCACCCCGCCCAGGAAGAACAGGGCCACGAGCAGCGCCAGCAGTCCCACGCGCCGCGGCTCTCCGACGACGGGGGACGCGGCCGCGGGCGCGTTGCGGTAGAGGATCTTGCCGAGCTCGACGCCGATGTCCGTGACCATGCCCGTCACATGTGTGGTGCGGATCGGCCACGCCCCGATGCGGGTGATCAAGGCGTTCTGCAGGCCCATGGTGAAGCACAGCACGGCCACCACGACGAGCGGCCGGTGCGCATCGCGGACGTGCTCGGCGAGCAGGCCGAACACCAGCATGCCGACGCCCTCGAGCAGGAGGATGTTGGCGTAGCGCGAGCGGAGGCCGTTGACCCGGCCCCAGTTGAACACCAGCGCGCAGACGACCGCGCCCAGGGTGAACATGGCCAGCGCGAGCAGGCCCGTGCCGACCAGACCCGGGGCGTGGAGGACCGCCGCGTCCGCCATGGACGCCACGATCCCCGTCATGTGGGACGTGTACGTGGCCACGGCGACGAAGCCCACGGAGTTGAGGATCCCCGCGATCGCGGTCAGCACCAGCGCCAGGTGGGTGTTGCGGCGCACGGTGCGCTCGGGGGCGCACAGGTTGAGCACCCCGCCGCCCTACGACCGGACGCCGCCGTCGGTGCCGACGCGGGAGGCGCCGTCGTCGACGCCTCCCTCACCGTGCCCGGGCTCAGTAGCTGGAGTAGCCGTCCTCCGACAGGGTGTGCTTCTCGTCGCCGATGATGGCGGGGTTGAACACCGAGATCAGGTGCATGTCCTCGGTGCCGCCGCGCAGGTCGTGCGGCTCGTGGTCCGGCAGGACGTAGATGACACCCGGCGTGATCTCGTGGACGGTGCCGTCCGGCTCCACCACGGAGCCGTTGCCCGCGATGCAGTAACAGGCCTCCTGGTGGTTGCGGTACTGGAGCTTCGAGGACGATCCGGCGCGCACGATCGTGTGGGCGACGGCGAAGCCCATCTCGTCCTTCGCGGTGAGGAGGCGTTCGGAGGTGCCTCCGCCCCACTCGACCTTCTCGACGTCGTTCCGGCTGCGGGTGTACATGGGTGGATCGCTCCCTCGGTCGGCTCCGGGGCGGAGGAACACGCCCGCCCGTCCTCGCCACGGTAGGCACGGGCGCGTGGGGCGGCTCAACCCCTCCCGGGCGCCCGTTTCATCAACGAAAGCCTTCGACACGCCCCGTCCGGCCCCTCCCGGGCGCCCTGTGACGCGGCCTACACGTGTGGGATACTGACGGCACGCCGCATGCCCCGCGCGGGAGAGCGTCGGCGCGCGTCCTGCCCCGGCCGGCCGCGTGAGCAGGCCGCCGAAGGAGCAAACCCTCCCCGGGAATCTCTCAGGCATCCGTACCGCGTGGGGTCAGGCGCTCTGGAAAGCGTCTCACTCCGCCGCGCCCGCGTCCGGACCGAGACCACCGACGGTGCAAGCCGCCCACCCGGGCGTCGGAAACTCTCAGGTCCATGACAGAGCGGGGAGGAGCAGACCCACGCCGTGACCACGGCAGGATCCCCCGGAGGTACCCCGTGACCAGCCCCCAGACCACCGAGAGCACGACCGCGCTGCCCCACGAGCGCGTCGAGCCCAAGGACACCGCCTCGGCCCCCTTCGTGGCCCGCCACATCGGCCCGCGCCCCGCGGACGTCGAGCACATGCTGCAGACCCTGGGCTACGACTCGCTCGAGGCCCTCGTGGACACCGCCGTCCCCGCCGGCATCCGCCAGCCGAAGCCCCTCGTGCTGCCCGCCCCGCTGACCGAGTCCGCGGTCCTGGAGCAGCTGCGCGAGATCGCCGGCCGCAACGTCATGAAGACCCAGATGATCGGGCAGGGCTTCTCGGACACCGTCACCCCGGGCGTCATCCTCCGCAAGGTGCTGGAGAACCCGGCCTGGTACACGGCCTACACGCCGTACCAGCCGGAGATCTCCCAGGGCCGCCTCGAGGCTCTCCTGAACTACCAGACGATGGTCCAGGACCTCACCGGCCTGGACATCGCCAACGCCTCCCTGCTGGACGAGGCCTCCGCCGCCGCCGAGGCCGTGCTCCTCATGCACCGCGCCAACCGTCGCAGGACCGACGGCGTCACCCTCCTCGACGCGGACCTCTTCCCGCAGACCCTCTCCGTGGTGCGCCTGCGCGCCGAGGCCGTGGGCATCGACGTGCGCGTGGCCGACCTCTCCGCAGGCATCCCGGAGGACGTCCGCGCCGAGGTCGAGGAGAAGGGCCTGTGCGGCGTCGTGCTGCAGCAGCCCGGCGACTCCGGCCGCATCCACGACCACGCCGCCGTCATCGCGCAGGCCAAGGAGGCCGGCGCCCTCGTGACCGTCGCGGCGGACATCCTCTCCCTCGCCCTGATCACCCCGCCCGGGGAGCAGGGCGCGGACATCGCCGTCGGCTCCACGCAGCGCTTCGGCGTGCCCCTGTTCTTCGGCGGCCCCCACGCCGCCTACATGGCCGTGAAGGACGGCCTGCAGCGCAGCATGCCGGGCCGCCTCGTGGGCGTCTCCCACGACGACGCCGGCAAGCCCGCCTACCGCCTCGCCCTCCAGACGCGCGAACAGCACATCCGGCGCGAGAAGGCCACCTCCAACATCTGCACCGCCCAGGCGCTGCTGGCGATCGTCGCCTCGATGTACGCCGTCTACCACGGCCCCCAGGGCATCGCCCGCATCGCGCGCCACGCCCACGCCCAGGCCGTCCGCCTGGCGGAGGCGCTGCGGGCCGGCGGCGTCGAGGTCGCCGAGGAGCACTTCTTCGACACGATCACCGTCCGCATGCCCGGCCGGGCCGAGCAGGTCCTGCAGGCCGCCGAGGAGAACGGCGTGAACCTGCGCCTGGTGGACGCGGACACCCTGCGGATCGCGGCCGATGAGACCACCGTCGACGCCGACCTCGTGGCCGTCCTGACGGCGTTCGGCCTGGACGCGGGCTCCCTGCCGGCCTCCGCGCACGAGGGCGCCGTGGCCACCCCGGCCGTTCCGGAGGCGCTGCGCCGCTCCTCCGCGTTCATGACGCACCCGGTGTTCAACACCCACCACTCGGAGACGAAGATGCTGCGCTACCTGCGCCGCCTCTCCGGCTACGACCTGGCGCTGGACCGCACCATGATCCCGCTGGGCTCATGCACCATGAAGCTCAACGCCACCGCGGAGATGGAGGCCATCTCCTGGCCCGAGTTCTGCTCCATCCACCCGTTCGCGCCCGACCACCAGACCGAGGGCTGGCGGTTCCTGATCGCGGACCTCGAGGCCAAGCTCGCCGAGATCACCGGCTACGCGGGCGTCTCGGTGGCCCCGAACGCCGGCTCGCAGGGCGAGTTCGCGGGCCTGTGGGCCATCCGCCAGTACCACCTGGCCCGCGGTGAGGGTGAGCGGGACATCTGCCTGATCCCGGCCTCCGCCCACGGCACCAACGCGGCCTCGGCCGTGCTGGCGGGGCTGAAGGTGGTCGTCGTCGCCACCGCCGACGACGGCACGATCGACGCCGCCGACCTGGACGCCAAGATCGCGGCCAACGAGGGCCGCATCGCGGCCATCATGATCACCTACCCCTCCACGCACGGCGTGTACGACGCCGACGTCAAGGAGGTCTGCGCCACGGTGCACGCCGCGGGAGGCCAGGTGTACATCGACGGCGCCAACCTCAACGCGCTCGTGGGCCTGGCCCAGCCGGGCGAGTTCGGCGGAGACGTCTCCCACCTGAACCTGCACAAGACGTTCTGCATCCCGCACGGCGGCGGGGGCCCGGGCGTGGGCCCCGTGGCGGTGGGCGAGCACCTGGTGCCGTACCTGCCCTCCCGCGAGGCCCTGATGACCGCGGCCCCGCACGGCTCGGCCGGCGTGCTGCCCATCTCCTGGGCCTACATCCACCTGATGGGCGCCGAGGGCCTGCGCTCCGCCACCGCGCACGCGCTGCTGGGCGCCAACTACATCTCCCGCCGCCTCGCGCCCCTCTACCCGACGCTGTACACGGGCAACGACGGCCTCGTGGCGCACGAGTGCATCCTCGACCTGCGCGAGCTCACGGCCCGCACGGGCGTGACCGCCGAGGACGTGTGCAAGCGCCTCATCGACTACGGGTTCCACGCCCCCACCCTGGCGTTCCCCGTGGCCGGCACGCTCATGGTGGAGCCCACCGAGTCCGAGGACCTCGAGGAGATCGAGCGGTTCATCGAGGCCATGGAGGCCATCCACGCCGAGATCACCGCCGTCACCCCGGAGACCGTGGCGGACTCCGTCCTGCGCCGCGCCCCGCACACCCTCAACGTCCTGATGGCCGACGAGTGGGATCGCCCCTACTCGCGCGCCCAGGCGGGCACGCCGGTGCCGAGCCTGCGTCTGGACAAGTACCTGCCGCCGGTGGGCCGCATCGACGGCGCCTACGGCGATCGCAACCTCGTGTGCTCGTGCCCGCCGCCCGAGGCGTTCGAGGACGCCGTGGCCGACACCGCCGACGAGGACTGAGAGGATCACCCCCATGAGCGATTCGACGCGCAACTCCCCGCTGCACCCGGTCCACGAGGCCGCGGGCGCCACGTTCACGGACTTCGGCGGCTGGAACATGCCCCTGAAGTACGGCTCCGAGCTGGCCGAGCACAAGGCCGTCCGCACCTCCGCCGGCCTGTTCGACCTCTCCCACATGGGCGAGGTCCGGGTCACCGGCCTGGAGGCCGGGGCCATGCTGGACCACGCCCTCTCGAGCGTGCTCTCCACCCTGAAGCCCGGCCGCGCCAAGTACGCCCTGTGCCTGACGGACGCCGGCACCGTCCTGGACGACACGATCGTCTACCGGATGGACGACGGCGAGGCCGGCTCCGAGCCCGACTACCTGGTGGTGCCCAACGCGGGCAACATCGCCGCGGTCCACACCGCCCTGAACCAGCGGGCGTCGGGCTGGGACGCCGCCGTCGAGGACGAGTCCTCGACCACCGCCCTCGTGGCCGTGCAGGGCCCGCAGGCCGAGACGATCCTCGCCCGGGCCATGCCGGAGGCCGCGGCGCAGCTGGCCGAGCTGAAGTACTACGGCCACCTGACCCTGACCGTGCCCACGGACGCCGGCGACGTCACCGCCGTCGTCGCCCGCACCGGCTACACCGGTGAGGACGGCTTCGAGCTGTTCCTGCCCGCCGCCTCCACCGCCGAGGCCGGCGACCGCGGCTCCGCCGTGTGGCACACGATGCTCTCGGCCGCGGACGAGGCGGGCGTGGAGCTGACGCTGTGCGGGCTCGCCGCGCGGGACTCGCTGCGCCTCGAGGCGGGCATGCCGCTCTACGGCAACGAGCTGGACACCGGGCACCAGCCGCACGCCTCCGGCGTCGGCTTCGCGGTGCCCGCGAGCAAGGAGGCCGACTTCGTCGGCCGGTCCGCGCTGGTCGGCAAGGACGACGTCGAGGAGGTCGTCGTGGGGCTGCAGGGTGCGGGTCGGCGGGCCGCCCGGCACGGCTACGCCGTGCTGGACGAGTCCGGGGAGCGGGTGGGCGAGGTGACCTCGGGCGCCCCCAGCCCGACCCTCGGACACCCCATCGCCCTGGCCCGCGTCCGCCGCGACGTGGCCGCCGAGGGCACGTCCCTGCAGGTGGACCTGCGCGGCCGCGGTGAGCCGTTCACCGTGGTGGCCACCCCGTTCTACCGCCGGGAGCGCTGAGCCCGACGCAGCCGTCCCTCGGCCCACCGCTCGGCGGTCCCGGGGCCCTTCGCTAGACTCGGGCTCCGGGCCGTCGTCGCGGCCCCCGTCCCGCCGTCCACCTGCAGGAAGTCCGCATGACTCACGTCGCCGCCCGTGCCCGGGTCCCCCTGAAGGGGCTGCTGGTCTTCCTCGTCGTCGCCGCTGTGCTGCTCCTGCTGGGCATCGCCACCGTCCTCCGCGGCGTGGCCGCCGACGCCGCCCGCGTGGACATCGTCTCCGTGCTGGACGGCAACACCGTGGTGGTGAACCAGGGCGGCACCGAGCGGACCGTGGTCCTCGCCGGCGTCACGAGCGCGGGCCGCAACCCCGAGGGCCTCAAGGTCGGCCCCGACCTCTGCATGGGGGAGGAGTCCTACGCCTGGCTGCGTGATCGGCTGCCGCAGGGGGCGACCGCGAGCATGACCACCTCGGACGAGGGCGCGCCCGAGGGGATGGAGAGCGCGGTCATCTCGATCGGCGGCGGCACCGTCAACGTGGCCATGGCGGAGGCCGGCATGGGCGCCCCCACGGAGGTCGCCGTCAGCGAGCGCTTGGCGGAGGAGATTGCGCAGGCCAATCAGGAGGCCGTGGGCCGTGGCGTGGGGCTCTACGACATCGAGGAGCCCTGCACGTACCAGAACCTGCTCTACGAGGCCCAGTTCGCCCTGGAGCAGATCCCGGAGGACGCGGAGGCGTCCCTGACGAAGATCGACGAGCGATCGGTGGAGTACGCGGCCGGCCTGGACCAGGTGCGCCTGGTGCAGCAGGAGGTCCGGGCCCTCGACCCGGAGAACGGCACGTTCGCCGACCTCGCCTACGGCCCGGCCAAGGACTCGCTCCTGGCCGAGGCGGACCCGGTGGTGGAGCACGGGATGCAGGTCCTGAAGGACCTCAACACGCGGCGCAACGAGATCGCGGCCCGCGGCTGACCTCGCCGCGCTCAGTCCAGGGCGAGGGTGACGAGCCCGAGCTGGGCCGCCCGGATGATCAGCTGGACGCGGTCGCGGACCTCCAGCTTGGCCATGATCCGCGTGAGGTTGGCCTTGACCGTGGACTCGGAGACGAAGAGGTTGGCGGCGATCTCCGGGTTCGACTGGCCCCGGGCCAGCAGCCGCAGCACGCCCAGCTCCCGCTCGGTGAGGTCGGAGCCGTCGGGGCTGCCGGGCTGCACCGAGGTGGGGCCCACCGTCGGCCGGTCCCGCTCGATCGAGGCGAGCAGCTTGGTCGCCACGGCGGGGGAGAGCACGGACTCGCCGCGATGGACGGCCTGGATGGCGCCCAGGATGGCCGGCGGCTCCGCGTCCTTGAGGAGGTAGCCGCCCGCTCCGGCGCGCAGGGCCGGCACGAGGTAGTCCTCGGACGTGAACGTGGTGATCGCCAGGACCCGGATCGCGGGGTGGGTGTCCTTGATCCGGCGTGTGGCCTCCACCCCGTCCATCAGGGGCATCTGCATGTCCATCAGGACCACGTCCGGCTCGATGGCGGCGCACGCCTCCACGGCTTCGACGCCGTTGGCGACCACGCCCACGCAGGTCATGCCGGGGGCAGAGTCGACGAGCACGCGGAGCGCGCCGCTCATGAGCGGCTGGTCGTCGGCGATCAGGATGCGCAGCTCTTCGGACACGCAGGTCAGCGTAACCGGTGCTGTGGCGCATGCCACCTTGTCGGCGTCGGGGCGAGGCCGGGGTGCCCGCCGGCCGTCATCTGCGCCATGCCGCGGCGCGGCCTGTGCGCGGCGTGCACCATTTGTGACGGGCATCATACATACTGGGGCCATGAAGACTCGCGCTCTCCTCGCTTCCGCTCTCCTGCTCGCCTCCACCCTCGTCGGCGCTCCGGCCGCCGCCGCCTCGGCGGCCTCGGCCGAGGACGACGTCGTCACGACCCTGGGCCTCGGCAAAGGCACTGCGGAGTGGACGTGCCGCCACTTCGGCATCTGGTGCGACTGACCCCGGGGCGGTCCGCCCCCGATGCCTGATTCGAGCCCATCGACCCCCTCCGTCCGGAGCGGCGCGCCCTCCCGGGCGCGCCGCTCTTCGGCGTGGCGTCAGGCGCGCAGCCTGCGGTGGCGCGCGTTCTGGGCCGCGGCGCCGCTGAGCCGCGTCTATCTCGCCTTCGGGTCGGCGTTCCTGCTCGCCTCGACCGCGTCCGACATCGGTCTGTTCGGCCCGGGCCACGGCGCCATCCCGGTCCTGGACGGGATCGCCATCGCGTCGGCGACCAGCGCCTTCCTCGCCCAGTGGTGGCGCAGCACGGTGGGCTTCGCCCTGCTCCTGCCCGGGGCCGTCGCGACCGTCGTCGGCGGTTCCGAGGTGCTCTTCGCCGTCGTCGCGCCCGTGGTCCTCGGGGCCGTCGCGGCGACCGCCCGTTCCTGGGGGTTCGTCGTCACGGCCGCCGTCCTGGCACTGACCTGGGGCGTCGCCCAGCCGTTCGCGGTGGGTCAGTCGAACGCGACGTGGTTCATCCTGCTGCTCATGTCCATGGGCCTCGGCGGCGGGCTCTTCATCCGCGAGAGCTTGGCCCGGCGGGAGCGGGATCGCCGCCGGGTGTTCGAGGCGGAGGAGCGGGCCCGGCTGGCCGCCGAGGCCGAGCGTCGCTCCCTGGCCCGCGACCTGCACGACGTGGTCGCGCACAACCTCACGATCATCTCGATGCAGGCTCGGACGGCACGCTACCTCGGCGCCCCGGAGGCGGCTCAGGGCGTGCTGGACGTGGTGGGGGACTCCGCGAAGGACGCGCTGCGGGACCTGCGGCGCATGCTCTCCATCCTCCAGGAGGACGGGATCGTGGACCCGAGCGGTGAGCCGGGCGCCGCGGGGGGCGCGGACGGGGCGACGTCCGCGGATCCGGTGCTGTCCGTGGCCCAACTGGCCGAGGAGCTGCGCAGTCTCGGAATGACGGTGGAGACGGACGTCCGCTGCGACCAGAACGCGATGCCGATCTCCGTGCGCTCCACCCTGCA
Source organism: Micrococcus sp. GbtcB5 (assembly GCF_019091605.1). Classification (NCBI taxonomy): domain Bacteria; kingdom Bacillati; phylum Actinomycetota; class Actinomycetes; order Micrococcales; family Micrococcaceae; genus Micrococcus; species Micrococcus sp. GbtcB5. The sequence continues at coordinate 62,628 of NZ_JAGXJK010000010.1, read as the reverse complement.
CCGGGTGCTCCAGGAGGCCACCACGAACGTCGCCAAGCACGCCGGCGAGGGCGCGCGCGTGTGCATCGAACTCCGCGACGCGGGGCCGGACGTGGTGCTCGAGGTGGAGAACACCGTCACCGAGCGGTCCGGCCCGCCGCAGTGGAACTCCTCCGGTGTGGGCCTGAACTCCATGCGGGATCGCGTGGCCACCTTCGGCGGCACGATCGAGGCCGGGCCGGGGGGCTGGGGGTGGCGGGTGCGCGCGGTGCTCCCCAGGTCCGTCTGACGAGGCCGACGCCGTCGCAGCGGCGGACCAGACCCATGTGACCTGCATCACATCAGGGCCCGAAAGTCTGCACCTTCCGCCACTGTCGGGGGCGCCGTCGTCCCTCCTAGAGTGGGTCATGCCCCATTGAGACGGTGCACAGTGCGAATCACGAGCCGGGATACATGCCTGAGGGGATGCGGGCCCCGGACGCGGTTCCGAGAAGGACGATGGCCATCCGGCCATCGTCCTTTCTCGTTGTCGGGCGTGCTCAGGCCGGCTCGGCGGGCGAGGGCTCCGGGGTGACCGTGCGGACGAGGGGACGGGCCGCCGTCCGGCCCAGGGCCATGAGCACGGCGGCCGGGAAGCCGATCACCGGGATGAGCATCGGCAGGATGCCCGCCGCGCCCTGCGTGAGCACCACCAGGCCGTAGAGCATGCCGATCAGCGCGTACGCCAGCACGTGGACCCACTGGTTGAGCACGTGCCGGAACGCCCAGTTCACGAGCAGGCACAGCGGCAGCCCCACCACCAGCCCGGCGACCCCGACCACCGTCAGCAGCGGTGTCAGGCTGCCGAAGGCCTGCAGGCCCGGGACCACGGCCAGGATCGCCACCACGGCGGCCATCACGAGGTTGGGCAGCAGCCAGGCCACGAGGAACCCGTTCAGTCCCATGCGCAGCTGCGGGCGGGGGCCGGAACGGGCCGCGCGGCGACGGGCACGGGCGGCGGACGCGACCGGGGCGGGGGTGGTCATGGCGGGAACTCTCCGGGAGGGGGATCGACGACGTCGGGCGGGTCCCCACTGTAGTGGGCCGGGCTGGACGGGCCCCGGGAGAGTCCCCGGTCAGGCGCGCCGGTCGCCGTCCACGTGGAAGGTCAGGTCCTCGACGCCGGGGAAGGACTCGATCTCCTGGAACGCGTCCCAGGCGTCGCTGTCCGCCTCGGCGTCCGCGGGCAGGGTCACCGTCAGGGCGCCGATCTCCCCGTCGATCACCTGCAGACGCAGCTCGAGCTCGTGTCCTCCGGCGGAGCCGGAGGCGAAGCGGCCGCGGACGGGCCAGACGCAGTCGTTCGGCACCGCGCGCCGGACGTCATCGTCGGTCTGGACGACGAGCGGCACCCAGTCCGGGACCTCGCCGGCTTCACGGATGGCCTCGGCCACCGAGGTGACGGTGCGCGCGTGCGGCAGCTGGGAGCGCAGCGCCTCAGCCCCGGGCAGGTCCCGGCCCTCGGCCAGCGCCGGGTCGAGCAGGGTCTCGAGCAGCACGCGCACCTCCACCGGCAGCTCGGCGGTGGCCTCGGGCTCGACCTCGTCGACCGTGTCCTCGTCCAGGCCGGCGGGGCCGGTGACGGCGAGTTCGACGGCGTCGCGGCGGGTCCGGCGGGCGTCCTCGTTGGCCAGCAGCATCGCCAGGGAGGCCGCTGCGGCCAGCGCGACGCGCGGGGCGGGGACGCCGACCCGCTGGAGCCCGCGCACCACGGCGCCGTCGACCCTGTCGTTCAGGCCGGTGGCACGCAGCGCGACCGCCGCGACCGCGCCGCCGACGGCCAGCCCGCCGAGCCCGCGCAGGGCACGCGCGGCGGGGGAGGGGGCCACCTCGCCGTCGGCGATCGCGGCGGTGTGGAGGGCGCTGGCGGTCTCGGCCGCGAGGAACGTGCCGCTGACGGCGGCCTCGAGCTCTGCGAGGGCCCGACGCTTGCACCCCCGGCGGGCGTGCGGATCCAGCAGGGTGAGCCCGCCGACCGCGGCCGCCGCCGCCAGCCCGTAGAGCCGGCCGCCCGGGGCGAGGGCGCGCTGGCGCAACGCGGGGAAGACGGCCTCCGCGCCCTCGAGGGGAACGGACGACGCCGAGTGGTGGACCTCGCCGGGGACGGACGGGGCGGGGGAGGGGAGCTTCATGCCCCCAGTGTGGCGCACCGCCCGGCTCAGGACGAGTCAGCGGCCCACGTGCGCGCTCAGGCGGAGCGCAGGCCGCCCTGCCACAGGGCGGCGAACGGCGTGCGGCCCTCCACCGCCTGCGCGATGCCGGCTCGCACGAACTCCTTGGCGCGGCGCGCGGCCTCGAGCGTGGTGGCACCCTTGGCCAACTCGGCGGTGACGGCGGCGGCGAGCGAGCAGCCCGCACCGGAGACGCCGGACTGGCCGATCTTCGGGGCGGAGAGCACCTCCACGGTGTCCCCGTCCACGAACACGTCCACGGCGTCCGGGCCGGGCAGGTGCATCCCGCCCTTGGCCAGGACGGCCGCGCCGGAGATCTCGTGGATGCGCCGAGCGGCCGCCGTCAGGTCCTCGACCGAGCGCACGGTCATGCCGGAGAGCTGCTCCGTCTCGAAGTGGTTCGGGGTGGTGAAGGTGGCCAGCGGCAGCAGCTCGGCCTTGAGCGCCTGGTCCGTGTCCAGGGCGTGGCCCGGCTCCTGGCCCTTGCAGATGAGCACGGGGTCCAGGACCACGTGGTCCCACTCGGCGCGGCGCAGGGCCGCGGCCGAGGTGCGGATGACCTCCGGGGAGCCCTGCATGCCCAGCTTCACGGTGCGCAGCCGCTCCGGGTAGTCGCCCTGGATGGCGTCGAGCTGCTGCTGGAGGATCTCGGTGGGCACGGGGAAGAAGCGGTGGTTCCAGTCGTCCTCCGGGTCGAAGGAGACGATGCAGGTCAGCGCCACGATGCCGAAGACGCCGAGTTCCTGGAACGTCTTGAGGTCGGCCTGGGCGCCGGCGCCGCCGGTGGCCTCGGACCCGGCGATGGTCAGGGCGAGCGCGGGGGCGGAGGCGGAGTGCTGGGGGGAGTGAGCGGTCTGGAGCATGCGCCCATGGTAGGACCGACCCCGGACGGGAAGCGCCCGACGGCCGGCGGTGTTCACCGGGGAACGAGGGTCCTCGGACCCGGAGCGTCCGCCCGGGCGCCCCGAGCGACCCGCGAAGGACGGGGACGGACGTGCTCGAGTTCCTCACCGGCACGGGCCTGGCCACCTCGGCCGGGCTCAACGCCTACATCCCCCTGCTCGCCCTGGGTCTGCTGGACCGGTTCACGGGGCTCGTCGACCTGCCCGCGGGCTGGACGTGGCTCGCCGCCGACGCCTCCCTCTGGATCCTCGGCGTCCTGCTCGCGCTCGAGCTCGTCGCGGACAAGATCCCCGGGGTGGACGCGGTCAACGACGTCGTCCAGACGGTCGTGGGAGCCGACACGGTCACGGTGGGGGCCGCCGCGCCCGTGCTCTCGGCGGCCGAGGACGTCTCGGCGGCCGGCCTCGTCGCGGCCGCGCTGTTCCTGCCGGTGCTGGTCGCCGTGCTGGTGGTCGCCGTCGTCGTGGGCCTGTGGCTGCTGGCCCGGCGGTTCCGCGCCCGGCGGACGCGAGGCCGTGCCGGGGCCGCCGCGGGTGGGCCAGAATGGACGGCATGATCCTCATCAACCTGAAGTTCACCGTCCAGCCCGAGCGTGCCGGCGAGTGGATGGACGCCGTCGCGAAGTACACCGCGGACGTGCGCTCTGAGCCCGGCAACCTGTTCTTCGAGTGGTACCGCCCGGTGGAGGGTGGCCCGAACGAGTTCTTCCTGCTCGAGGGGTTCACGGACGAGGGTGCGCAGGCCCACGTCGCGTCCCCGCACTTCCAGGAGGGCCTGGACGCGATGCGCCCGCTGCTGGCGAGCACGCCCCAGATCATCTCCGAGCAGGTCGGTGCGGAGGGCTTCGGCCCGATGGGCGAGCTGCAGATCGACTGAGCCCGCCCCCGGCCAGAGGAGGCGACGGCGCCCGCGTCGCGAGCGTGACGCAGGGCGCCGTCTCTGTATCCGGGGTCACACCCTGGCTACGGTGAGCGCATGAGCGGCGAGCAGAACAGCACCCAGACCCCCGGCCACCGCGCCGCCCACGTCCCTGCCGGCCAGGATCTCGGCCACCGCTGGTCCACCCGCGAGGCCGATCACGACGATCCGGCCGACCGCCGCACCGTCCGCCAGATCGCCGAGCTCGCCTTCGCGTCCACGGCCGAGGCCGACCTCGTCGAGGCGCTCGCCGGCGGCGCGGAGGGCTGGCTGCCCCAGTACTCCCTCGTGGCCATGACGGCCGCGATCCCCGGCACGGACCTGCAGTCGGACCCGATGGGCTACGGCACCCTGGTCCGGGCCCACATCGACGACGCCGAAGTACTCGCCCTCGCCCCGCACGGCGTCCTGCCCGAGCATCAGGGCGAGGGCGCCGGCACCGCGCTCGTCAACGCCCTGCTGCAGAAGGCACAGGCCGACGGTGAGGAGGTCGTGGTGGTCTACGGCTGGCCCGAGTACTACACGAAGTTCGGCTTCCACCGGGCCTCCGAGCACGGCGTGCACGCGGCCTTCGCCCGGCAGCCCGAGGCGCTGCAGGTCCTCACGCTCCAGGACGGGGCCGAGGTGCCGGCCGGCGAGTTCCGCTACCCGCCCGCGTTCGGGGCGGAGAACGCGCAGGTCGCCGGCCGCTGAGAGCCCGGTCTCAGCCCAGGAGTCGGCGCACGGCGGCGAGCGTTCGTTCGACCTCGGCCGGCTCGGCCGTGAGCCGCGCGATGACCTCCGCGAGGTCCGCGCGCAGGCCGGCCTCGGCGTCGTCGGCCGGGGCGTGGAGCCACGCCCGCAGGGCGCGGTTGTGGACGGCCACCACGGCCGCCGCCAGCCCGACGGCGACCCCGCCGCGCGCGGGCGTGTCCGGTAGGGCCGAGGCGAGCCAGCCGGAGAACAGCTCCGTGTAGCGGTGCGAGGTGAGCAGCTCGCGCGTGCGCAGCGACTGGGAGCCGCGCAGCAGGCGGGAGCGCGCCCGGGCCCGGTCCGGATCGGCGGTGTGATGCCGGAAGACCTGGAAGACCGCCTCCTCCAGGGCCTCCCGCACGCCGAGGGAGGTGCCGCGCAGGAAGTCGTCCAGGCGGGCGAGCAGCGCCGCGTGGTCGGCGAAGACCACCTCCTCCTTCCCCCCGAGGTGACGGAAGAAGCTGGCCCGGCTCATGCCGGCCTCGCGGGCGAGCTGGTCGGCGGTGACGGCGTCGTAGCCCTCGCGGTCCAGCAGGTGGATCAGGGCGGTGAGGGTGTCCTCGGCGGGCGTCGTCATGCGGGCCATGGTGCCACGGGCGCGGAGAGGAGGTGAGACTGCGTCTGATTCTGTGAGATGGCGTGTCAGTCGGTGTAGGGTGATGGCGGACACACCCATCTCTCCGACCCCGCCCGGGAGGCCACCATGACCGAGACCCTGCCCACTGTCGAGCCCGAGTACGACGTCGCCACGCCGCTGGACACCGACTTCTACCTCGCACTCACGGACGTGTCCGACGCCGAGAAGGACGTGTGGCGTCGGGCCCGCGCCTTCGCACTCGAGCCGGACGTGCTGCCCCGGATCCGGGAGGCGTGGGACCGCCACGAGTACCCGCTGGACCTCGTGGCCCGCCTGGGGCAGGCCGACCTGCTGCGCGACGGCGTCCCCGTGGACGGGCTGCCCGACGTCTCCCGCGTTGCAGCGGGCCTGGCCACGATGGAGCTCTCGCGCCTGGACGGCTCGATCGCCACGATGACGGGCGTGCAGGGCGGTCTGGCCATGCGCTCGATCCAGCTGTGCGGCAGCGAGGAGCAGCGTGCCGAGCACCTGCCGGCCATGGCGCGCGGCGAGCTCTACGGCGCCTTCGCGCTCACGGAGCCGACCCACGGCTCCGACTCCGTCTCGCTGGAGACCCGCGCCGAGCGCGTCGACGGCGGCTGGCGGCTGCACGGGCACAAGAAGTGGATCGGCAACGGGGCCGCCGGCGGCGTGACCGTGGTGTGGGCGCGCAGCGCCGAGGACGAGAAGGTCCGCGGGTTCATCGTGCGCCAGGAGTCCGAGGGCTACACGGCCGAGGTCATCAAGGGCAAGGTCGCGCTGCGGGCCATCGACCAGGCCCACATCACCCTCGACGGCGTGTTCGTGCCCGACGCCGACGTCCTGCCCGAGGCCCGCTCCTTCAAGGACACCTCCCGCGTCCTCTTCGCCACGCGCGTGGGCGTGGCGTGGTCCGCCCTCGGGAAGGCCGTGGGCTGCTACGAGGCGGCGGTGCAGTACGCGGGGCAGCGCGTCCAGTTCGGCCGGCCGCTGGCCGCCGCCCAGAGCGTGCAGACCCGTCTGGCCGAGATGCTCTCCCAGCTCACCCAGGTGCAGCTGCTCGTGCTGCGCGCGACCCGGCTCGAGGACGAGGGCCGGCTCACCGGGCCGATGGCGTCCATGGCCAAGTACTCGGCGACGCGCGCCGCGCGGTCCATCGCCGCGAACGCGCGCGACCTGCTCGGTGGCAACGGCATCCTCATCCAGAACGAGGTGGCCCGCCACTTCGCGGACATCGAGGCGATCCACACCTACGAGGGCACCGAGACCGTGCAGGGGCTGATCATCGGCCGCGAGATCACGGGGGTCGGCGCGTTCGTGTGAGATGACGCGAGCGGGGGCGGCGGCGTGAGCCAGAGATTTCTGCTGGTGCGCACGCCCCCCCTGCCGCCGATTCGTCTGGCTCGGCGGCCGATTCGTCTGGCTCACGCAGGCAGAGGGAGCCGCAGGTGGGCGGCGAGGTCGCGCAGCAGGGCGTCGAGGTCCCGCTGGGTGACGACGCTGGCGGTCACGCGCAGCACGATCCACCCCTCGGCCTGCATCCGGCGGTGGCGCTCGATGTCACGGCGCCACTGCTGCGGGTCCGTCCGGTGATGATCGCCCTCGTACTGCACGCAGACACGGGCCTCCCGCCACACCAGGTCTGGCCGGACGGTGGACCCGTCGCTCAGCATCAGCAGCGGATTCACCTCCGGCTCCGGCACACCCGCGTCGGCCAGCGCCAGTCGGAGGAGCGTCTCGGCCCTCGAATCCGCGCCGTCCCTGAGCAGCGGCAGGGCCGCTCGCAGGGTCCGCGTCCCTCGCCTCCCGCGCACCCGCAGCACCTCCGCCTCCAGATCACGCACGGTGCACCGCGGATGCTCGCCGGGGCGACGCCGGCCGGCCGGGCCGTCCGCCCGTTGCAGCAGGCTGTCCCCGGCGGCGACGACGTCGGCCAACGGCAGACCCAGCTGCGCCAGCGCCGCCCAGGTGGCGGCCGGCGTCGTGATCCGCACCCCGGCACGCACCAGCACGGGGTCCTGCGGGTGCAGCTCATGCCCGACGACGCCGCTGCGGCGCGGCGCCCCGCCCTCGGCCCGCGTGCGCGCCAGATGGATGGGGCCGCGCTCCCACTGCCGCGGCAGCCACATCCCCCAGAGGCGAGCGGCGGTGGCGTGGGTGGCCGCGGTGCCGGGGTTCGTCCGCTGGAGGGCGCGGACGACGTCGGCCAGTGAGGGCTGACCCCCGGCGGTGTGCCGCAGCCCGTGGTGCGGGGCGTCGAACCGGGGGCCGCGCAGCTGCGAGGCCGTCAGGCCGGCCTGCAGCCCCGCGGCGACCGGGAAGACGGGGCTGAGGGTGGCGTCGTCGTGCGGAGGAGGGGCGACCATGCCGCCACCTTCTCCTTCCATGGGCGGCCCCGGCGCCGCGACCGCGAGGGCCGTGGAGGGCGAGCCGGGTCGGCGGCCCTGTGCAGGAGCCGCTGAATCGTCTGGCTCACGTCCCCCACGCGTCCGAGCGGCGCCGAGCCAGACGAATCGGTCGTGACAGCCCCCTCAGAACAGCAGAAACGTCTGGCTCGCGCCCGTCGCAGCGTGCTGGCTCCCCCCCGCAGCGTGCCGGCGCACCCAGCACCCCTCAGCCCTTCGGGGCGTAGTACCGGCCGAGGGTCTCGGCCTTGAGCTCGGCGAGCGTGCCATCCTGCATGGCCGCGCGGATCCGGTCCACGAGCGAGACCGTGAACCGCTCGTTGTGGATGGAGAGGAGCGTGTGCGCCACCATCTCCTTCGCCTTGAACAGGTGCCGCAGGTACGCGCGGGAGTAGTGGGCGCACGTATAGCAGTCGCACTCGGGGTCCAGCGGGCCGAAGTCGCGGCGGTACTTCGCCCCGGGCAGGTTGTAGCGCCCGTCGCGGGTGTAGAACGCGCCGGTGCGGGCCACACGGGTGGGGGAGACGCAGTCGAAGGTGTCGGCGCCGTTCTCGACGGCGGTGAACAGGTCATCGGGTTCGGAGATGCCCAGCAGGTGGCGCGGCTTGTCCTCGGGCAGCTCCTGCGCGCACCAGCCCACGATGGTCCCGAGGTTCTCCTTCTCCAGGGCCCCGCCGACGCCGTAGCCGTCGAAGCCGGACGCCACGCCGTCGAGCTCCCCCGCGGCCGGGAACTCGGCCCGCATCGCCGCGAGGTCGCGGCAGGCCTTGCGGCGCAGGTCCTCGTACTGGGCGCCCTGGATCACGCCGAACAGCGCCTGGTACGGCCGCGCCGCGCGGACCCCGGTGAGGCGGGCGTGCTCGTCGAGGCAGCGCTGGGCCCAGCGGCGGGTGCGCTCGAGCGCCTCCTCCTGGTAGCCGCGGGAGTTGTGCAGGGTGGTCAGCTCGTCGAAGGCGAACATGATGTCCGCGCCGAGGTTGTGCTGGATGCCCACGGACACCTCGGGGGTGAACCGGTGTCGGTCCCCGGTGAGGTGGGACTTGAACCAGACGCCGTCGTCGTCGACGTTGGCCAGGCGCTCCTTGCCGGGGGCGACGGCGTCGTCGGCGCCCTGCCCCTCGGGCGCGCCGGGGCCCTTCATGTCGATGACCTTCTTGAATCCCGAGCCGAGGCTCATCACCTGGAAGCCGCCCGAGTCCGTGAAGGTCGGCCCGGGCCAGTTCATGAACGCGCCGAGGCCGCCGGCCTCGTCCAGGAGGTCGTCACCGGGCTGCAGGTACAGGTGATACGCGTTGGCCAGCAGCGCCTGCGCGCCGAGGTCCTTCATCGACTCCGGCAGCACCGCCTTGACCGTGGCCTGCGTGGCCACCGGGATGAACGCCGGCGTCTGGATCCGCCCGTGCGGCGTGGTGATGACGCCCGTGCGGCCCAGCGGGGCGCCGTCGTGCCCGGGGGTCTCCAGGCGGTGGGTCACCTCGAAGCCGAAGTGGTCCGGGTGCGCGGGAACGGCGGGGGGCTGCGGGGTGTCGGGCATGGGATCCAGGGTAGTGGGGGCGTCCAAGCGGGGAGGCGGGGTGGAGCGGCGTGGTCCCGAACGGGATGTCCCTGTCGGGAGTCCTCAGAGGCGAGTACACTGGACATCACGGGACGCGCTTCGGCGTCTTCCGTCCAACCGGACCCCCGCCTTCGAGCGGGGGTTTCGTGTGTCTGCGTTCAAGGGGTCCAGACGTAAGAGTGCTGACGGATCTTGTTCAGCGATCGGCCGATGGCGTTCATTCGGCGAACGGCATCGCGGTGGCGCTCAGTGACATGGCGGCGGCGCTGCTCGAAGTACGTCAGGACGTCCACGGCCTGCAGCAGGCGGCTCTGGTTCGAAGGGCCGAAGTACATCGTGTCCAACAGGTGGTCGAGTGCTCCGTCGGAGAGGCCCTGGACCGAGGCGGCTCGCATGCGTCGGTAGGTCAGACGGCTGTCATCGCGGAGGTGGTGGTCATCGGCGATCACCAGGAGGCCGTCCGCACGCAGGGACGTCCTCCGGTGCACGCGGTTCAAGAGCTGAGCGGACACCACGATGTGCGGTTTGGCGTCTTCCCATCCAGGCCGCTGACGCAGCCTGTCGACGTCGACACCCTGGAAGCCGAACCACGGGGTGTGCGCGGCGATGAGTTCGACGGCGCGTTGGCTGGCCCATGCGCGGACGCCGACGGGGGCGGCAGTCCAGTCGTCCTTGCCGTTAAACACCGCAGGCCATGGAACTCGAGCTGCTCCGGCACCGCCTGCGGGTGGTCGGCTCGGAGCTGTGCATGGAGCTGGTCCAGGTCCCTTGCCTGCCTGTCCCTCAATCAGTCGCTTCAGACTCTTTCCCACTTGTCGCTGAGAGCCGACCCTGGTGGTCGCGGGACCAGCGGTCGCCAGCGGCGTCGGTGAAGGTGAAGGCGGTCACCCGGAACCGTTCGGCGTTGGTCAGCGGCCGGGGGACCACGTCCAGTTCATCCGCCTGGACGCCGTAGCCCCACTCGTTCTTGCTCAGTTCGAAGTAGGTGCGTCCTGGAGGCAGCATGGCGGCGGTGAGATCGGGAACGGGATACTTCGACGCCACCGTGGCCCGTGCCCCGTAGACCGGGACCTGGGAGGAGTTCTCCACGGCGAGGAACCAGCGCCGCGTGGGTGGGGCGCCGAACTCGTCATTGATCCGGGCGGCGACGCACATCCACGCGGCGACCTGGCGTGCCTGTTCCTGCTTTTCGCGCAGGTCCTGCCGCTCGTCGCGGCCCTTCTCGATCTGGCGCAACCGCCACGACTCCACGGCGGACCATGCCGCGGCCAGGAGCGCCAACACGGAGACCACGAGGGCGATGACGTTCGCAGCGTCCATCAGAACATCTCCTCCTGCGCAGTGGAGAAGTCCCGCTTGATCGTCTTGGGAACCTTCCGTTCGGCCGGGGTCGGTTCCGGGAGTTCGTTCGCCGGGATCAGGTCTCCGGCGAGGATCTCGTCCAAGAGGTCTGCCTGGTCGCCACCCAGTGACACGGTCTCGGTCAGCACTCGGAGCAGATCGAGCAGCTCGTCGTTCCACTCGTCTGCCCACTCGGTGGGGCGGATACGGTCCAGCGGGGTGGCTGCCTTGCCGGCGGCGCGGCCGATGCCGGTGGCCGTCCTGGCGCCGAGCCACTTGTCCAGGATGTTCATGCCGGACACGGCGAAGGCCCTGACCTCCGGACTCACGCCGGTGACGACGCCGTCCCCCACCTTTAGCCGCTGGGTTGCAGGGTCGTAGGACACGGCCCGCGGGGAGGCAGGCAAGGCCGTCACGGGGGCTTCCCAACCCAGGCCAGGAATGCGGGGTACGCGGCCGGCGGGGCGGTCTACACCAGTGAACCGCTCCCCGTAGGTCTGCAGCCACAGCAGACGCTTACCCAGCTCCACGGCACGGGCGAACAGGGCCGGGTCGACCGTCAGCGGCACGCGGACGGGGCTGCCTTCGAGGGCTTCGTCGAACCGCTGGACGTAGGCGTCATGGCCGGCGATGCCCATGACGTAGGCGGCCAGGTCTTCCGGCGTGACCTCTCGGCCGTAGCGCTCCCCCAGCAGCGGGAGCAGCCCGCCGGTGACGTTGGGCTGGGCGGCTTCAGCGTCCCGGTAGAGGGGGATGACGTCCTTGCCGCCGTAGGAGCCGACGAAGTAGTGCAGATCTGGCACCGCCGTCGCCACGGTCACGGCGGGGCCACCGCTGATGCGGGCCGTCTTGGGGGAGACAAAGAACAGCTGGCGGTCCGAGAGCGCCTGCCACAAAGCGGGGCGTTCCAAGTTGATCAATCGAGGATCGTCGAAGGTCCACTGGCGGTCGAAGGAGCGCCACGCCACCCGTGTGATCGGCCGGTGCTCAGCGTCGGCGGGCAGCGCCGCCAAGGGGGTCAGGCCGCTCACGGCGGTGTGGATGGTGCGCCCAGAGTGGCCCGTCACATACTTCTCCGCACGGGCGTCCGCGGACGGGTCAGCCAACAGCTCTCGCCACCGCCGTTGCAAGGTGTCCTGATCCGGGGCCACGGGCCAGGCGCGGTTGTACTTGATCCCGGGCTGCTGCCAGGGGAAGAGGTCCGCCAGGGCGGGCATCGCCGCCCAGTCCTCCCCGCCGCTGGCCGGTGCCAAGGGGTCGCCCGCCCCACCGGGCAGGCACTCCCATGTGCCGTCGTCGGGATCCAACCGGGCCACCTCGTCCAGGGCCGCGAACTTCTCCGCGCGCGTGCCCCGGAAGCGCCGGTAGTACACGGACGCTTCCCGGGCGGCCTTGCCGGTGCGCACCAGAGTCACGATCGCCACCGGGGTCTGGATGTCGAAGACGTTCTCCTCCTGGCGTGCCCCGCGGCCCTCGCCGCCAAGGTCCATCACCCAGATCTCACTGGCCGTCCGACGGGCCAGATCGCGCAGACCCACAAAGGCCGGGCCGGTCAGCCACGAGGACGCCGTGATGAAGGAGATGATCGCCTGGTCCCCGGGGTCCTGCTGGAACGCCTTCCAGATGGCCCACCGCCAGAAATACACGTACAGGTTGTACAGCGAGGCCTGGGCGGAGAAGATCACTCCCTGCTCCTGGGCGGGGCCGATCACGTCGTCGAACAGCGCGTCCTCGCCGTCCCCGTGCTCCACCCAGCCGCCGGTGCCGGAGGTCACCCGGTCATAGGGCGGGTTGCCGATGGCCACGGTGATGCGCCGGTCCCGCTTGATCCGGCGGGCCGCCTCGGCGGCCTCGGCGAGGACCCGCGCGTCGCCGAATAGCCCCTCCGCCATGCCCGCCGAGGGGTCCTCCAGGGTGTCCGTCAGGTACACGCCGATCTCCTCCGCCTGGAAGGCGTGACCCTGCGCCTCAGCGAGCCGCTGGCCGATGCGCAGGTGCGCCACCGAGTATGGGCCGGGCAGCAGCTCGAAGGCCAGCAGGTTCTTCGTGAGGTTCTTGGCCACCTGGGCCACCCCCGCCGGGCCGCGTTCCTCCCGGGCCGCTGCCTCCGCGCGGTCGATGACCGCCAGCGGGTAGGTGCCGGAGCCCGTCGCGGGGTCCAGCGTCACCACCGAGGGGGCGCCGAAGCCCAGGGTCTGACCGAAACGTTCCCGCAGCAGCGCGTCCACCACGCGCACCTGGCACTGCACCACACTGATCGGCGTGTAGTAGACACCCGCGCGGTTACGGGCGGCCGGGTCGTAGCGCTGGAGGAAGTCCTCGTAAAACCACAGCCACGGCTCACCACGGGAGTCCGTGGAGCGCTCGATGGCGGCCACGTCCATGCTGGACACCAGCCGCATGATGGCCCCGACCTCCGGGGCGATGTACTCCATGAGCGCCGGGATGCCGATGATCGGTCCGAGGGACGCCGCCAGAACATTGCGGTGGGCCGTCTCCAGGGCGTGCTTGGCCTCCTCGAGCGTCACCACGCCGTCGGCGTTCCGGTCCGCTTGGCCGGAGAGACCGGCGATGGCCATGGAGTAGGCCACGACCTGGGCGACGTCGCCGGCGAACTGGGCGTCCGTGGTCGTGTGATGCACCGTGTGGTCCCAGGCCGCCTTCGCCTCCCGCACCGAGCGGTAGTTGTTGGACAGGCCTTCCTGGAGGCGCTCTCGAAGGAAGCGGGCCAGCGGGGCCAGGCGGTCCGCGAGCTGGCTCACTCGGGTGATCGGCCGGGGCTGGGCCAGGGTGAACTGTTCCAGGACGGTGCGCAGGCGGTCTGCGTCCCAGCCTGCGACGCCGTCGACGGGCAGGAACGCGGTGTCCACAGGGGAGCCGGAGACATAGAGGGCGATCTCGTCTCCGTTCGAGACGAGCAGCGCGTCCAGCTGGGAGAGCAGGTCCCACTGGCCCTTCTCCCGGCCGCGCCACTTCTCTCCGATGACCGTGTGGCCGGGTGCCTTGAGTTCCACCCATCCGCAGGGGCGACCGTCGATCAGGGCGGCGAAGTCCGGGCGCACGCCGTCGAGCTGGGCCTCTCGCAGCAGGCTGAGGTCCCCAATCCCGGTGACGGAGGAGAACGCGCGCAGGAACTCGGAGACCGGGACCGTCAGCTGCGCCTCCGGCTCGGCGGAGACCCCGCTCGTGGAGGCGAGCCGCACGTCACGGGCGTACGTCTCAGCGAGCTGGGCGAGGGGTGCGTCGATCATGTGTCCTGCCTTGCAGTGAAGAGGGTGGCGCGAGTCACTCTATCCAGACGGGGCGTGCTCGACTGGGCTGACACCGCGGAGGCCGGCCGCGCCCCGCTCGTGGCGAGAAATCTGGTCGGGCTCGCCGGCGCCCTCGTCCTCCTCGCCGTCAGTCGCCGGGACACGCCCTCGGTCCGCCAGCTGGACCCGGCCGCCCCGGCTCAGCCCAGCACCTCCCGCGCCACCGCGCTCGCCACCACCAGGTCCTGCCAGGGCATGCCGGTGGTGACGAACAGGGCGGGCGCGCCCTCCCGACGACGCGCGGTCCCGGCCACGAGCTCGGCCAGCGTCACCGTGTCCTCGATCCCGGCCAGCGCGCCGGAGTCGATCGCGAGGGTCACGTCCCCGGCCTCGCGGGCGGCCGAGTCCCGCGACTCCACCGCCACGGTCGCGCGGCGGGCCAGGGCGTCGTCGGTCTCGCGGGCGTCCGTGGTGTGCGAGCCCATCGCCACGACCGTCGCGTGCTCCGGCACGAGCGTCCCGTCGAACAGCGGGGCCGTCGCGGCCGTGCACGTCACCACGACGTCCGCCTCCGCCACGGCCTCCGGGCCCGCGGCGCTCGCGGTCACGCCCAGCTCCGCTTCGATGCGCGCGGCCAGGGCGGCGGCCCGGTCGGCGTCGCGGCCCACCACGGACACCCGTTCCAGCCCGAACACGTCCTGGAAGGTGAGCGCGTGCTCCCACGCCTGCACGCCCGTGCCGACCACGACCAGGTGCCGGGGCGAGGCGTCCGCGAGCAGCCGCACCCCGAGCGCGGACACCGCGGAGGTGCGCAGGCCCGTCAGCTCGACGCCGTCCAGCACGGCCCGCGGTGCCTGGCCGGGGGTGCCCGGGGCGCCGAACAGCACGTAGACGCCCTGGATGACGGGCAGTCCGCGCTCGGGGTTGTCCGGCGTGAGGGTGAGCAGCTTGGTGTCGACCTCGGTCCCGCGCGTCGAGGGCATCTGCAGCAGCTGCCCGGCGGCGGTGGACACGCGGGTGCGGGGGGCGTCGGCCTCCGGGTCCAGGCCGGCGGCGAGGGCCGCCTCCAGCGCGTCGACGGCGGCGCGCGGGCTCAGGGCGGCGCGCACGGCGGGGCCGTCGATCCAGGGCAGGGAAGCGGTGGCGCGGTGCGTGTCCATGCAGCCACGCTACGGGGTGGGCCGGGCGGCTCAGCCGAACAGCGTGCGGAAGTTCGCCAGGATCCGGCGGGGGTGCTCGGGGTCGACGGCGGCCAGCCCCGCCACCGTGGGCTCGTACTCGCCCGGGGCGAAGTACCCGTGCTCGCGGTAGATCTCAAGGCGCTCGAGGATACCGGCCTGGTCCAGCTCCGGGTGGAACTGGGTGGCGTACTGGCGGGTGCCGAGCCGGAACATCTGCACGGGACAGTCGGCGCCCGCGGCGAGCAGCACCGCGCCGGGCGGCAGCGCGCTCATCGCCTCCTTGTGGCCCACGTACGCCGCGAACGTGCGCGGCACCCCGGCCAGCACCGGATCCGCGACACCCTCGTCGGTGAGCGTGACCTCGACGGGCGCGGCCGATTCGCCGTACGCGTTGTCCACGACGCCGCCGGCGTGCCGGCCCAGCGTGCCGACGCCGTAGCAGCAGCCGAGGAACGGCAGGTCGCGGCGCCGGACGACGTCGAGCATCCGGCCCAGCTCCGCCTCCACGGCGCGCTGCACGGGGGACTTGGTCTCCTCGGGATCGGAGCCCGTGAACGGGCTGCCGGGCAGGATCACGGCGGCGACGTCCGCGAGCTCCGCCTCCCAGTCCAGGCCGTGCGTGGCCACGTCCGGGCGCTGCACGACGCGGTCCAGGCGCAGCACCCGCAGCCGGCCCTCCGGATAGCCGCCCAGTCGCTGGACGGCCTCGACCTCGGCGGCCGCGGCGTCGTCTTCGGGGCGCGTCTGGACGAGGAGGAACGGCCGCGGATGCGGGCTCGGGATGGCGCCGGTCGGGGTGGTCATCTCGGCAGACTAGCGGGGCATCGGGCCGGGAGGGCGTGACGGCGTCGCGGGGCGTCGTCGGGGGCGGGTCGCGGTCAGCGGTCGGCCCAGGGGCGGGCGTCGGAGGCCCACGGCAGGGGACGGACGCGTTCCTCGGGCAGCGGGTCCGCGGCCAGCCGGCCGTAGAGGTGCACGTCGAGCCGCCGCCCGCCCGTGCGGAGGCGGCCGCGCTGCGTGCCTTCGTGACGGAGCCCAGCGGCCCGGGCGACGGCCCCCGCCGTCGGGCTGTCCGCCCGGTGGGCCAGTTCGATCCGTTCGAGCCCGCCCTCGGCCAGTTCGGCGTCCGCCACGGTGGTCGCCGCCCGCGACATGATCGCGTCCCCGCGCCAGCCCTGATGCAGCCAGGCGGTGAGCGCGCCGGTGCCGTGCGCCTCGTCGCGCACGACGGCGACCAGGCCGATCAGCGTGTCCGTCCCGCGCTCCACCACGGCGACGGCGTCCGTCCCCTCCGCCTGGACCAGTCCGTCGACGTAGGCGCGGGCGGAGGCGTCGTCGGTGACCTCTGCGGGATCGGCCATGCCGACGGTGCCCGCGTGGAAGGCCGCCAGGACGGCGGGCGCGTCCGTGGCGCGGAGGGGGCGGAGCTGGGCGGGTGCGGAGCCGGTCATGCCGGGAGCATAACCCCGGCAGGGGCTGGAGAGTGAGGTGCGCCACACGAGCCGGACCCCGGAGGGCGTGTCACCGGGGACGGGGCCGGCTCTCGACGCCCGTCCCGCGGCTGGGCCTCACCGGCGCGTGGCTGCCTTCGCCTCGAGCTCGTCGGCGAGGGTGCGCAGCGCGCCGAGCTCCCGGGCGATCCGGGAATCCAGGTCGGCGTCCGTGAGCGTCTCCGAGCCGCCGCGGGCACGCAGGTAGAGCAGCTGGCCGAACCGGGCCCGGCGCCACTGATACTCGGCCTCGGCGTCGCGGGCCTGCAGGGCGCGGGAGATCTCCCGGTCGTAGAGCGGCGGCTCGTTGAGCTGACGCTGGCGCACTTCGAGCACGCGGGACGCCCGGCCCGGCTCGGAGGGGACCTCGTCCGCCTCGAGCAGGCGCCGACCGAGGTTGGCGGCGGCGATGTGCTCGCCCTCCTCGCGCAGGATCAGCGACGCCAGGGACAGCGCGGCCTGGATGGACTTCCACCGCCCCACGGCCCCGTCCCACGGCAGGTTCGTCAGCAGGCCCAGGGTGGCGAGCGTGCCCTCGGTGTCCTCGTGCAGCAGGTAGAGCCGCTCGGCCATGCCGAACACGTCCTCCAGCTGGGAGCCGGAGCGCAGGTTCAACCCGTGGGAGAGCCGGGCCGCGGTGGCGGTCAGCTCGGTGTCGTCGAGGTGGCGCTTGCCGACGGCGACGATCCGCTCCTCGGGGGACCCCGCGTCCACGGGGGAGAAGGTGGTGTCCGGGACGGCCCTGCGCTCCTCCGGGCGGTCCGTGCGGACCCGGATCACGGAGCCGTGGGCGATCTTGACCTCCCGGCCGCCCTCGAGGGTGGCGATCACGAGCGCGGGGGTGCCGAAGTCGTCCCGCATCACCCGGGTCGAGGCCACGGGCGGGGCGGGCTCGCCGCGGCGGGTCAGGAAGCTGTCCCCGGGCTGCACGTCCTGGGACTTCAGATGGCGGAGGTAGCCGCCGACGACCGGTGCCATGCTCAGCGCCCCCATCCCACGTGGGCGAGGGCCTGGCGCACCAGGTCCCCGCGGCCACCGATGAACTCGGCCTGGATGTCCTCGCCGAGGGCCTCCTCGGGGGTGAGCCAGGTCAGCTCGAGCGCGTTCTGGCGCGGCTGGCACTCACCCGTCACCGGCACCACGTACACCAGGGCCACGGCGTGCTGGCGGTCGTCCGTCAGCCCGGTCTCGGACGGCGCCGGGAAGTACTCGGCGACGGTGCAGGGGACCACCGATGGCGGCAGCTGCGGGAACGCGAGCGGGCCGAGGTCCTTCTCCAGGTGGCGCATCAGCGCGGCGCGGATGGTCTCCCGGTACTGGACGCGTCCGGAGACGAACGTCCGCTGGAACGTGCCGGTCTCGTCCGCCACGTAGAGCAGGCCGATCTCGGTGACGTAGCCGAGGGAGTCCAGCCGCACCGGGATGGCCTCCACATACACCATGGGCAGCCGGCGCCGGGCCTCGTAGAGGTCCTCGTCGGACAGCCAGCCCGGATTCGGGTCGGGGGTGCGCACGCTCATGGTTCTGTTCTACCGGAGTTCCGCGCCGGGGGCACACCGGGTCCCGCGTGTTCCGCTCACCACTTGGCGCGGAAGTACTGCCGGGCCATCGGCACCTGCTCCGAAGGGACGTCGAGCGCGAGGGCGGCCGCGGTCGGCCAGTTCGGGTTCGCCAGGGCGGCGCGGCCCACGCAGACGGCGTCGGCGCGGTCCTCGTCCACCACGGCCGCGACCTCCTCGGCGCCGGTCAGCGAGCCGACGGCGGACACCACGATCCCCTCGGTGCCCTCCTTCACGGCGGTGGCCAGCGGCACCTGATAGCCCGGGCCCTGAGGGCCCTCGTAGGTGTCCCCGATGCCCGCGGAGGACAGGTCGAACCAGTGCACCTGCCCCTGCAGCTCCTGCGCCAGGCGGACGGTCTCCTCGATGCTCCAGCCGCCCTCGACCCAGTCCGAGCCGGAGATGCGGATGCCGAGGACCTTGTCCGCGGGCCACACCTCGCGCACGGCCGCCACGACCTCCTTGAGGAAGCGGGTGCGGCCCTCGAAGTCCCCGCCGTACTCGTCGGTCCGGGTGTTGGTCAGCGGCGAGAGGAACTGGTGGATGAGGTAGCCGTGGGCGGCGTGCAGCTGCACGGCGCCGAAGCCGGCACGGTCGGCGCGCTCGGCGGCGTCGGCGAAGGCCTGGACGGTCTCCCGGATCTCGTCCACCCGCATCGCGTGGGTGCGGATCTCCATGGAGTTGGTGGCCACGCCGGAGGGGGAGAGGGTCTCCCAGGAGTCGGGGCCCTCGAGGATCGGCTGCCCGGCGGGCGCGCCCGGGTGCATGGGGACGGTCGAGGCCTTGGCGCCGGCGTGACCGAGCTGGATGGCGGGCAGGGCGCCCTGGGAGGCGATGAACTCGGCGATCGGCGCCCACGCGTCCCGCTGCTCGTCGTTCCACAGGCCGGTGTCCCACGCGGAGATGCGTCCCTCGGGGGTGACGGCGGTGGCCTCGGCCACCACGATCCCGAAGCCGCCGGCCGCGCGGGCGCCCAGGTGCTGGAAGTGCCAGCCGTGGGGGACGCCGTCGCGCGCCTCGCACGAGTACTGGCACATCGGCGGCAGGATCAGGCGGTTGCGCACGCGCACGCCGTTGATCTCGATCGGTTCGAAGATCGCGGGCACGGCGGGGGCGTCGGTCTGCGGGGTGGCGGTCTGAGTCATGCACCCCACCCTACGAGCGGGTCCGGACACGGGAGGGCTCGCGTCCGCCGCGGGCGGAAGGGCGGGCCGGCCCGTGCGACGAGAGAAGTCGTCACCGCTGCTGCGTCCACCCCTACCCTGGGCCCATGCCCTCCTACCGCGCCCGCCTGCAGATCGGCGACCTCCTGCCCGGCCACCGGCCCGAAGAGGTCATGGACCTGGCCGAGGCCGCCGTCCAGGCCACGCACGTGCTCGCGGCCAAGGACATCGAGGTCGTCGCGCGCGTCCCGCGGATCGTGCTGCGCTTCACGGTGCCCGGCTCGCACCGGGCCGGCGAGGACGCCGAGGCCGCCGAGGTGGCGCGGCGGATGGCGGAGGCGGTGGCCGGCGTCGCCGTGACGGGCCGGCTGGACGTGCTCCGGCGCGACGGCGGCCGGTGGGTCCCGGTGCCCGCTGGGCCCGGGCGCTGAACGGGGACGGGCTCAGGCGCCGGCCGGGTGCGGCCGGCGGGCGGCGTCGCGCTCGATCTGGCGGGCCCAGGAGCGGCGCACGGCCGCGGCGGTGACCAGCAGCAGCGCCCCGAAGGCGGCCGCGAAGCCCACCCACGCGCTCTGCTGTGCCCCGAGCGGGCTGGGCAGCAGGCGGGGCAGGGCGAGGCAGAGCAGGGTCCAGGCCATGCCCAGGGCCACACCCAGGCGGCCGCGCCCCCCGAGCACGAGGCGCAGGGCCGCCAGCAGCAGGGCCAGCAGCACCAGCAGGGCGAGCAGCTCGGTCGGGAACCAGTCGACGTGCACACCCCAGGCGTGGAGGGCGGCGCCCACCGCGGTGGGTGCGCCGGCGAGGAGGGTGCCCAGCAGCACGCCGAACGCGCCGTCCTCGGCCACCCGTGCGACGCGGCGGGCCGCCGGGCGTGCGCCGAGCCGCCGGACCACACGGAGCATGAGGACCAGGGCGAGTAGCCACGGGACGACGTCGAGGCCCCCGGGGGCCAGGACGGCCAGGGGGAACCACAGCGCCAGCGCCAGCAGGGTCCCCGCGACCGCCCCTCGGATGCGGCGGTGCCGCGGGGACGCCCCCTGGCCCCGCCCCCACTGCCGGAGCACGTACATCCCGGTCAGCAGCCACAGCACCGGCCAGATCGCCGGGTGCAGCGGGGACAGCCCGAACACGCTCGCGCCGGGGCCGTGTCGGCCGTCGGCGGTGAGCGGGTACGCGCCGGCGTCGAGCGCGGCGAGCCCCGGGACGCGGCCGGCCAGACCGAGGCCCCACGCACCGGAGAGCACGAACAGCGCCCACACGACGGTCAGCAGCGCCTGGCCGCGTCGGTCCGCAGCGGTCGGTGAGCCGGCCGGCTCCTCGGGCGGAGCGGGGGTGTAGCCGGGGATCAGGGGCAGGGCGCCCGTGACCGGCCCCGCCGGGGAGTGGGCGATGGCCTCGGCCCGGACGGCCTGCGCCTTCGTGGAGAGTCGCTGCCGCCGCCGCCACTCGGGCAGGGCCACCCGGGCTCGGGCGAACAGCTCCTCATCGGTGAGCCGCTCTTCCGGGTCGGACAGCAGCGGCCGGTCGGCGGCGGCCGGGAAGACCTCGGGGCCCTCGAGCTCGCGCGCGGCCCGGGCGAGCGCGCGGGACTCCCGCTCCTCGTGCTCGCGACGGCGGCGGGCGGCGTCCTCCGCCGCACGGCGCTCGGCCTCCCGGGCGCGGTCCTCGAGGAGCCGGGCCTGGGCGAGGGCGCGTTCGGCGTGCAGCACGGTGTGGGCGCGGACGCGGGCGGCCTGGCGACGACGTCGCTCGGCCTCGAGGCGGGCGGCCTCCTCCGCCTCGCGACGGCGCCGCTCGGCCTCCTCGGCCCGACGGCGCCGCTCGGCCTCGACGCGTTCGGCCTCGAGGCGACGGCGTTCGGCCTCGGCCGCCTGCCGACGGCGCTCCGCCTCCGCCTCCGCCTCGAGCCGCAGCCGCTCCCGCTCGGCGAGCGCGGCCTCCTCGCGGGCCCGCCGCTCCGCCTGCACGCGGGCGCGCTCGGCGGCGACCTCCGCCTCCCGGCGGCGCCGTTCCTCCCGCTCCCGGCGGCGGGCCTCCGCCTCGGCGGCGGCACGGGCCTTCTCCTCGGCCGCCACCCGACGGCGCCGCTCGGCTTCACGCCGACGGCGCTGCTTCTCCTCCTCGCGGCGGCGGCGGGCCACCCGCGCGGCCTGGGCCCGGCGGGCCTCCTCGTCGAGGCGGGCCCGCCGGCGCTCCTCGGCCGCAGTGCGGCGGCGTGCGGCCTCCGCGGCCTTCTCCGGGTCCCGCCCCGGGGCGGGGAGGATGCGTTCGACCGTGCCGACGAGCGGGTCGGTGAAACGGGCGAGGTCCGGGCTGCCGAGGCGGTCCAGGATCTCGCTGAGGTCGCGGCGTGGGCGCTGCTGGGCGGGAGCGCCCGGAGTGCGCAGTCGGTCCATGGCGCGGTGCACATCCGCGCGGCGGTCCTCGCGCACGCGGCGCTCGGCGGCGGTCTCGGGTCGGCCCGAGCGCAGGGCGCGCTCGTGACGGCGCAGATCGCGGCGGGAGATCTCCCCGGGCGCGGCCAGGGCGCGGCGGGGGCGCTCGGCGGGGGCACGCGTCGCGTCGTCGTCGGGACGGGGCGCCGAGGCGTCCCGGAGGCGCTCGAGGGCGGCACGGGACTCGGAGGACGCGTCCTGCATGCTCACCCCTTCCGGCCCCGGCGACGGTGGGCCATGATCCCCGCGATCATCAACCCTGCAAGGGTACCGAACACCATGCCGACCACCGCGGACGCCCACCACGGCAGGCCGGTGGCCCGGCCGGTGAGCCAGCCGAGCCCCACCATGGACCCGGACCACGCGAGCGAGCCCGCCCCGGACAGCCACAGGAACACGGGCCAGCGGATCCCGCCGATCCCGGCCGCCGCCATCGACGCCGTCCGTCCGCCCGAGACGAACCGCAGCACGGACAGCCCCGCCAGGCTGCCCGCCGGGCCCACCCGCACCAGCAGAGTCCGGATCCCCCGGTGGATCCGCCGCCACCACGCCCAGCGGTCCAGGCGGTCGGCGAGGCCGTGGCGGAACAGCGCGTAGAGGCCGACGTCCCCGGCCCAGCAGCCCAGCCACGCCGCCAGCACCGCGGCCACGGGGGAGACCCGGCCCTCGGCCGCGAGCGCCCCCGAGCCGATGACCACCACCTCCGACGGGACGGGCGGGATCGGGGCGTCCAGGGCCACGAGGAGCGCGGTGAGCGGGTGGAACCACGCTCCGAGCGCGTCCATCAGGGCGGCCGGGTCCCCGCCCGTCACCGCGGTCGCTCCTGCAGCTCAGCGGGGGAGGTGAACTCCCGCTCCTCGCCCGTCACCGGGTCCGTGAAGCGCAGCGACCGGGAGAGCAGCTGCAGGGGACGCGTGACGTCGTCCGGGGCGAGGTCGAGCAGGTCCGGGTAGAACGGGTCGAACGCGATGCCCAGGCCCAGGGCGGCCAGGTGGATGCGCAGCTGGTGGGTGCGGCCCGTGCGCGGGGTGAGCCGCAGGTGCGCCACGCGCCGCCCCGCCAGCGTCCCGGCGGAGACGCCGACGCCCAGCAGCTCCACGCGGGACTCCGCGTTCGCCCCGGCGTGGGGCCGGTTCGACCGCCGGGTCCGCACCGGCGCGCCCGCGCGCCGCCCGGAGGCCGCCGCGGGGATCTCCTCCACCACGGAGCGCAGGACCCCCTTGTCCTTGCGGATCCGGCTGCGCACGGTCAGCGGGAATCGCCCCAGGACGGGGTCGGCCGGGGCGCCGGGGCCGCGGGCGCCGTCGTCGGGGGCGTCCGGCAGGAGCGCCACGGCCTCGTAGGTCTTGGCCACGGCACGCCGCTCGAAGAGCAGGTGGTAGGCGCCGCGGGTGGCCGGGTTCGCGGAGAACATCACGACGCCGGCCGTCGCCCGGTCGAGCCGGTGCAGGGGCACGAGGTCGTCGAGGCCGAGCTCGTTGCGCAGCCGCACCAGCGCGGTCTCCTGGACGAAGCGGCCGCCCGGGGTGGTGGGCAGGAAGTGCGGCTTGTGGATGACCACGAGGTGCTCGTCGCGGTGCAGGAGCGTGTGCGTCACGGGCAGCGGGGCCTCGTCGGGGACGTCCCGGTAGTACCAGAGGTCGTCGTGCACGCCGAGCGGCGTGTCCGCCGGGATGGGGGCGCCGTCCGCGGCCACGACCTGCCCGGAGGCGAAGCGCCGCCGGATGCCGTCCGGGTCCACGTGGCCGAAGCGGTCCAGGACGTACTCCTGGACGGACGCCCAGGGTCCGGAGGCGGGCAGGCGCAGGCGGGTCGCGTTGACGCCGTTACGCAGGGGAAGGGGGGAGGGGACGGCCACGTTCCCGATTCTCCCAGGAGGGGAGGACAGGGAAGCGCGGCCGTCGTCGCGGGCGGCTACGGCGTCGCGGAGTGCGACTCGGGGGAGGCCGGCTCGGCCAGCGTGGTCGCCAGGTCCCGCTTGCGGATCTTGCCGGTGGCGGTCTTGGGGAGGCTGTCCACCACGACCACCTCGCGCGGGTACTTGTACGCCGCCAGGGAGACCTTGGCGTGCTCGATGACCCCCGCCGGGGTCACGCTCATGCCCGGCCGGGTGCTCACGACCGCCACCACCTCGCTGCCGAGGGAGGGGTGCGGACGCCCCACCACGGCCACCTCGGAGACCGCCGGGTGCGTGGCGATGACCTCCTCCACCTCGCGGGGGTACACGTTGTACCCGCCGCGGAGGATGAGCTCCTTCTTGCGGTCCACCACGTAGATGAACCCGTCCTCGTCCCGGTACCCCATGTCCCCGGTGCGCAGCCACCCGTCCACGAGGGTGGCCGCCGTGGCCTCGGGGTTGCGGTAGTAGCCCTTCATGATGGTGGGGCCGCGGAAGAGCAGCTCCCCCACCTGGTCCTCCCCGGGGCCGAGCAGGTGTCCCTCCGCGTCCACCACGCGGCACTCGGTGCCCCACAGCGGCTTGCCGATGGACATGACGCGGCGCTCCTCCCGGGAGACGTTCACCGCCACCGAGCTGGTCGACTCGGAGAGGCCGTACCCCTCCAGGATGGTCGCCCGCGGGAACTTCGCCTCGAAGCGCCGCAGCACCTCCTGGGGCAGGGCCGAGCCTCCGGAGACCACCTGGCTCACGGACGAGAGGTCCCGCCCGGTGTCGGGGTCCTCCACCATGCCGATCAGCATGGTCGGCACGGCGGAGATGCGGGTGATCCCGTGGCGCTCCACCAGGTCGAGCGCGGCGGCGGCGTCGAAGCGGGGGAGCAGGACCATGGTGCAGGCGTGGCGGACGCAGATGTTCAGCACGCTCGTGAGCCCGTACACGTGGAAGAAGGGCAGCACGGCCAGGACCACGTCGTCGGGCCGGATCGGGATGCGCGCGCCGGAGACCGTCGTGTTCATGTAGATGCCGAAGTGGGTGAGCTCGGCGCCTTTGGGGGGGGCCGGTCGTGCCGCTCGTGTAGATGATCACCGCGGTGTCGTCGGCCTGGGTGGGGGCCATGTCCACCGAGGGGCCGGGGGCCAGCAGCTCCGCGAAGTCCCGGGTCCCCGCGGGCCGCTCCCCGGCGCCCGTGGAGACCACGTACACCGTCGGACCGCCGTCGGACCCGCCCGCCTGGGCCGCGCCCTTGACCGCCGCCTCGGCCGCCGTATCCACGGTGATGAGCACGGCCGTGTCCGAGTCGGACAGGTGATGGGCGATCTCGCGCGGCGTCAGCAGGGGGTTGAGGGGGACCATGACGAAGCCGGCACGGACGAGGCCGAAGTAGGCGAACAGGAACTGCGGGATGTCCGGGAGCTGCACCGCCACCGAGGTGCCCGGGGCCAGGCCCAGCCCGCTGAGGTTCGCGGCCACCAGGTCGGCGGCGGCGTCCACCTCCGCGTAGATCCAGGCACGGTCGCCCAGGATCACGCAGGGGCGGTCCGGGTGCTCGGCGGCGCTCTCGCGCAGGAGCACGGAGATGTTGAACGTCATGACGCGTCCTTTCCCGGGCGGAGGAGGAAGAGCGAGTCCGACACGCAGGCCGGCTTCGCCACTCCCTCGATCTCCACGGTGGTGGTCACCATGGCCAGCGCCCCCTGGGGGCCGCGGTCCAGGCGGGTGAGCTCGGCGCCGGCGCGGATGCGCGCGCCGACGGGGGTCGGATGGGGGAAGCGGACCCGGTCCGATCCGTAGTTGACGACCATGGCCATCCCCTCCACCCGGTAGATCTCCCGCACCATCGAGGGCAGCAGCGCGAGGGTGAGGAAGCCGTGGGCGACCGTCGAGCCGAAGGGTCCCCGGGCCGCCCGCTCGGGGTCCACGTGGATCCACTGGTGGTCGTCGGTCGTGTCCGCGAACAGGTCCACCTGCTCCTGGGTGACGGTGCGCCAGCGGCTGTGGCCCAGGTGGGTGCCCACGGCCCGCTCGAACTCGTCCAGTCCGTCGAAGGTCTGCATGGCGTTCTCCTCGTGGGGGGCTCAGGCCTTGGGTCCGCCGGCCACGTAGAGGACCTGGCCCGAGATGAAGGAGGCCTCCTGGCGGGCGAAGAAGGAGGCCGCGGCGGCGATGTCCTCGGGGGTGCCGGTGCGGGCGACGGGGATCTGCTCCGCCGCCTTGGCCACGTACGTCTCGTAGGGGACGCCGATCCGCTCGGCGGTGGCCCGGGTCATGTCCGTCTCGATCAGGCCCGGCGCGATGGCGTTCACCGTGATCCCGAAGCGGCCCAGCTCGATAGCGACGGACTTGGTGAAGCCCTGGATCCCGGCCTTGGCCGCGGCGTAGTTCGCCTGCCCCCGGTTGCCCAGCGCGGACGTGGAGGAGATGTTCACGATCCGCCCCCACCCCTGCTCCGTCATATGGCGCTGGGCGGCGCGGGTCATGAGGAAGTGCCCGCGCAGGTGCACGTCCATCACCGTGTCCCAGTCCTGGGCGCTCATCTTGAACAGCAGGTTGTCCCGGAGCACGCCCGCGTTGTTGATCAGCACGGCGGGCGCACCCAGCTCGGCGACGACGGCGTCCATCACCTGGGCGACCGACTCCTCCCGGGCGACGTCGGCGGCGAAGGCGCGGGCCGTCCCGCCGGCCTCCTCGATCTGCCCGACGACGTCGGCGCACGCCTCGGCCGAGAGGTCGACGGCGGCGACGGCGAAGCCGTCCTCCGCCATGCGTCGGGCCAGGGCGGCGCCGATGCCGCGCGCGGCTCCGGTGACGACGGCGATGCGGGGCTCGGTCATGGGGTTCCTCCGGGAGGGTCGGTGCGGGTGCGGGTGCGGACGGGGCGGGAAGGACTCAGGACAGGCGCTCGATGACCATCGCCATGCCCTGGCCGCCGCCGACGCACATGGTCTCGAGGCCGATGTGCTTGTCGTGCTCGCGCAGCGAGTTCAGCAGGGTGGCGGTGATCCGGGCTCCGGTCATACCCCAGGGATGGCCCAGCGCGATTGCCCCGCCGTTGACGTTGAGCTTGTCCAGGGGGATCCCCAGGTCCTCGGCGGAGGGGAGCACCTGCGCCGCGAACGCCTCGTTGATCTCCACGAGGTCGACGTCGTCGATGCTCATCCCGGCCCGCGCCAGCGCCTGCCGGGACGCCTCCACGGGGCCCAGGCCCATGATCTCGGGAGAGAGGGCGGAGAGGCCCGTGGACACGATCCGGGCGAGCGGGGTCAGCCCCAGCTCGGCGGCGCGAGTGTCGCTCATGACGACGAGCGCCGCGGCGCCGTCGTTGAGGGGGCAGGCGTTGCCGGCGGTGACGGTGCCGTCGGGCCGGAAGACGGGGTTCAGCTGGGAAACGGCCTCGAGCGTGGTGCCCGCGCGCGGGCTGTCGTCCCGGGTGACCCGGATGCCGTCGGGCAGGACGAGCGGGGAGATCTCCCGGTCCCAGAAGCCGGAGGCCTGGGACTTCTCCGTGAGCTGCTGGGAGCGCACGGCGTACTCGTCCTGGGCCTGGCGGGAGACGCCACGCAGCTGCGCCACGTTCTCAGCCGTCTGGCCCATGGCGATGTAGACGTCCGGCAGCTCGCCCTCCTCGGCGGGGTCCGTCCACACGGGGGCGTCGCCCTCGGCCCGGCGGGCCGAGCGCTCCCACGCGGAGCGGAACGCCGGGTTGCGGGTGTCCTCGTCGGAGGCGCCGCGGTCCAGCCGGCTGGCCGACTCGACGCCGGCGGAGACGAACACGTCCCCCTCCCCGGCGCGGATGGCGTGGAACGCCATGCGGGTGGACTGCAGGCTGGATGAGCAGAAGCGGGTGATGGTGGTGCCGGGCACGGAGGGCAGGCCGGCCAAGACCGCGACCACGCGGCCGAGGTTGCCGCCCTGCTCCCCGCCGGGGGCGCCGCAGCCCAGGATGAGGTCCTCGACCTCGGCGCGGTCCAGCTCGGGGACCCGGTCCAGGGCGGCGGTGACCATCTGGGCGGCCATGTCGTCGGCGCGCAGGTCGCGGAGGGACCCCTTGCGGGCGCGGCCGATGGGGGAGCGGACGGCGGAGACGATGACGGCTTCAGGCATGGTGGTGCTCCTTCGGGAAGGGGGGCGGGGAGAGGGCGGGGAGGTCTCAGGCGAAGGCCGACACGCCGGTGATGGCGCGGCCGACGATCAGCGACTGCATGGAGTCGGTGCCCTCGTAAGTGTAGACGACCTCCATGTCCGTCAGATGGCGGGCGACGTGGTTCTCCAGCAGCAGCCCGTTCCCTCCCAGGATGTCCCGGGCCATGGAGGTCACCCGGCGGGCCTGGCGCGCGGCCGACATCTTCGCGAGCGAGGCCATCGGGCCGGTCAGGCGACCCTGGTCCTGCAGCTCCAGGAGGCGGAAGCACGTGAGCTTGATGTTGGTGACGTCGGCCAGCATGGTGGCCAGCTGCCCCTGGACCAGCTGGTGGCCGGCGATCGGCTTGCCGAACTGGACGCGCTGCCCGGCGTAGGCGACGGCGGCCTCGTACGCGGCGACGGCGTGGCCGAGCGTCTCGACGGCCACGCCGCCGCGGGTCGTGCTCAGGACGCGGTTGACGTCCTTGAAGGAGGAGCAACCGGGGAGCCGGTCCGCCTCGGGGATGCGCAGGCCGGAGATCACGATGTCCGGCTGGAGGATCGCGCGCTTGCCGATCTTGCCGGTGATCACGGTCGGCTCGAAGCCGGCGGGGAACTCCGTGTCCGGCTCCCGCTCCAGCACGAACGCCTTCACCTGGCCGTCGGCCACGTCGCGGGCGTAGATGACGATGACGTGGGCGTAGGAGGCGTTGCCGATCCAGCGCTTCGCGCCGTCGAGCACCCAGGTGTCGCCCTCTCGGCGGGCGGTGGTCTCGAGGGCCACCGAGTCGGACCCGTGGTCGGGCTCGGTGAGCGCGAAGGCGCCGATCATCTCCATCCGGGCCATCCGGGGCAGCCAGCGCTCCTTCTGCTCGTCCGAGCCGAAAGCGTTGATCGAGCCCATCGCCAGCCCGGAGTGCACCCCGAAGAAGGTGTTGAAGGATCCGTCCCCGCGGGCCAGCTCCATCGACACCAGGGCTCCGGCCATGCGGCTCATGCCGGGGCAGCCGTACCCCTCGATGACGGTGCCCGCCACGTTCAGCTCCGCCAGCTTGGGCACGAGCTCGAACGGGAACTCGGCGCGCTCCCAGTAGTCGTTGATGACGGGCATGAGCTCGGCGTCGACGAACGCGCGGACGCGGTCGCGCACCTCGCGCTGCTCCTCCGTCAGCTCGTCGTCGAGGAGGTAGATGTCGTGGTCGGGCAGGACGCCCGAGCGGGTCTCGCTCATGTCGGCTCCTCTGGGGGGGCTCGGGTGGGATGGGTCCGGGTGCGGACGAGGTCTCCGCCCACCGTATGACCGGCGCCACAGTGGCACTATGGGCACGGAGCACAGAGTCGGTTGTGCAGCCAGGACACGAGTCCCGCCCGGCCGGACGCCGCCGGCGGGGGCGGCGAGGAGGACGGCATGGTGCAGGAGGCAGGGGTCCCCGAGGAGTCCGGGGACGCGGAGCGCCGTCTGCGGGAGGCCTGGTCGGCGCTGCTGGAGGACGCCGACCGGATCGCCGACGAGATCGCCGCCGCCACGCTGGGCGGCGACCAGGGCGGGGCGTGGTCCACGCCGGAGCTGCGGGCCAGGCTGCGTCGTAGCACGCGGGAGCACGTCCGTCGGGGCCTGCGGGGCCTGGCCGGCGTGCCCTCCGGGGAGGGCGCGGGAGGGCGCCTGGTCGACACGTGGCGGGCCACCGGCGTCGAGCGCGCCCGCCAGGGGGTGCCCCTGGAGACCGTGATCTCCACCTACACCTCGGGCAACCGGCTGCTCTGGGAGGAGCTGGGACGGCGGGTCCGCGAGGGCAGGCTCGACATCACGACCGAGGAGCTCCTCGAGGCGGGGCGCCGGCTGTGGGAGGACCTGAGCGTCACGGGCGAGGTCCTCAGCGCCGCCTACCGGCGGGAGACCGCGCGCCTCACCCTGCGCGACCTGCGCCGTCAGGAGGACTGCCTGGCCGGGCTGCTGGAGGGGAAGGGCGCGGACCCCGTCTACGCGGAGCAGGCCGAGGAGATCCTGGGCGTCCGGGCGACCGCCCCCCTCGCCTGCGTCGTCGCCCTCGCCGAGGACCCGGGGAGCGACGTGCTCCATCACCCCGAGGACCGCATGGGGCGACTCGGGGCGACGTCCCGCTGGGCTGTGCGCGAGGGGGCGCTCTACGGTGTCGTCGAGCCTCCCTCGACGGACGAGGAATGGCTCACGGAGGCGCTGGGCCCGCTGGTCGAGGGCCAGGTGGGAGTGGCCTGGGCCCGGCAGGGGATCCCCGAGACGGCGGCGGCGTTCCGGCTGGCGACGCGGGCGGCGCACACGCTCCCGCCGGGCGAGCGGCGGCTCGCCTGGGCCTCCCATCGGCTGCCGGAGGTGCTGCTGGAGTCCAGCCCGGAGGTCGCCGCGCTGCTGGTGGAGGAGGTGCTGGGACCGCTCCGGGCGCTGCCCGCGGACCAGCGCGCCACTCTGATGGAGACCCTGCGGGCGCTGCTGCGCCGCTCGGGCTCCGCGACCCTCGCCGCGGAGGACCTGATCTGCCACCGCAACACCGTCATCTACCGCACCAAGCGCCTGGTGGAGCTGACGGGGTGCAGCCTGCAGGACCCGCGGGGACGCCTGATGCTGGAGCTGGCCGTGCTCGCCGCAGACCGGGCCGGCGGGCCGGTCCGGAGGGCGCGGCCGATCAGTCCCTGACGGGGGCGCCCGAACCGGTGGTCTCGTCCGAGGAGGCGGGCCCGCGCTCGCCCGGCTCGAGGACCACGACCTCGTCGGCCGGCTCCGCGCGCCCCGTGGCGCCCTCGGCCGGGATGGCGGCGCCGACGTCGGCGATCACCGTGTCCAGCACCGCGCCCGAGGGCACCGTGCACTCGCCCAGCAGGATGCTCCCGCGCACCACGGCGCCGGCCTCGACCACCACGCTGGGGCCCACGACCGAGTCGGTCACCTCGCCCTCGATCCGGCAGCCCGGGCTGAGCAGCGAGCCGGAGACGCGGGCGTCCGGGGCCACCCACGCCGGCGGCGCCTGGTGGGGGTTGGTGATCAGCGGCCAGCCCTCGGCGGCGACGTCCAGGCCGGTGCCGTCGAGGATCTCCCGGTGGGCGCGGACGTACGCGTCCAGGGTGCCGATGTCCCGCCAGTACCCGACGAGGCGGTGCTCCCGCACGCGTCCCCGCGCCACGAACGCCGGGATGATGCTCTCCCCGTAGTCGCCGAGGGAGGAGCCCACGGGGTCGCCGTCCTCATCGGTCTCGCCCTCGTCCTTGGTGGCCGCCTCGTCCTCGCCCGCCACGAGGTCGCCGACCACCTCGGAGAGCGCGGCGACGTCGAACACGAACACCTCGGTGGCCACGAGTGTGCCCGCCGGGTCCTCCGGCTTGTAGGCGTAGTCGGTCACGGCGCCGTCGTCGTCCACCTGGACGACGCCGAAGCGCGAGGGGTCCTCGTCCGTCTCGGTGGTGACCACGGTGAGCTCGGCGCCGGAGCGGGTGTGCTCGGCCAGCACGGGGCGCAGGTCCAGCTGGTACAGGTGATCGGCGGAGAGCACGACGACGGTCTCGGCGCCGAACTGCTCCAGCAGCGGCAGCTGCTGGGCGATCGCGTGGCCGTTGCCGCGGGCGAAGCCCTCCTCGGCGCGGCCCTGCGCGGGGGGCAGGAGCCGCAGGCCGTGGCGGGTGCCGTCGAGATCCCACGGCCGGCCGCCGGCCAGGTGCTGGTTGAGCGTGAAGGGGCGGTACTGCTCCACGACCCACACGTCCCGCAGGCGCGAGTGGGCCAGGTTGGACAGGACGACGTCGATCAGCCGGTACTGGCCCGCCAGCGGCACCATCGGCTTGGCGCGGGCCGCGGTGAGCGGCATGAGGCGGCCGCCGGTGCCGCCGGCCAGCACGAGCGCGACGACGGCGCCCTCCGGGTCCTTCGGGAACGGGTCGGCCATGACTTCTCCTCGGGTCGGGGGCGGGTTCAGCGTAGGGAACGGGGACGACACGCGGCCACCGTTGGGGCGCGTCCGGCTCAGCGCTGGCAGTGCGGGCACCACCACAGCCGCCGCGCATCGTCCTCGGGGGAGCCGTAGTCCTCCTGGCGGACGGGGCCGCGGCAGCGCAGGCACGGGGTGCGGTCGTGCCCGTAGACCCAGTACGACGGCGTCCCCCCGCCACGCGCGCCGGGCGTCCGGCCGGGTGCCGTGTCGGGTGACGGACCGGCCGGGACCAGCACCTCGACCCCGAAGGGTCGCGCCGGGTTCGGACGCACGCCCGTGGTCCGGCGCCGGGCGCCCGCGGCGGGGGCGGCGGGCGGGACGTTGGCGCGCAGCAGGTCCCGGGCGAGCAGCACGAGTCCGGCGACGTCGTCGACCTCGCCGATCGGCCGGTGCGGGTCGATGCCGGCCAGCAGGAGGGTCTCGCAGCGGTAGATGTTGCCGATCCCGGAGACGAGCCGCTGGTCGAGCAGGGCCAGGCCGACCGGCCGCTCGGGCCGGGCCGTGAGCCGCCGCACGCCCTCGGCGAGCAGCGCGGCGCCCTCGTCGGGCGTGTCCCAGGCCGGGTCCAGCAGGTCGGGGCCGAGATGGCCGAGGACGGTGGCCTCGTCGGCGGTGGGCACGAGGGTGAGCAGGCCCAGCTGGGCGCCGAGCACGCGGTGCTCCGCCGTCTCCAGCACCGCCCGCACCTGCCAGGCGGGGGCGCCCCACCGCGCGTCGAGGGCCGAGACGAGCCAGCGCCCCTCCATCTTCAGGTGCGAGATGAGCGTGAGCGGCCGGGCCCCGGGGCGGGCCGCGGGCGGGGTCAGCCGCATCAGCAGGTACTTGGCGCGCGGCAGGACCTCGGCCACCGTCCAGCCGATCAGGTCCGCGGTCGCGTGGCGGGGCACGCGCAGATCCGCGTGCGTCAGGGGCCGGCCCTCGAGCACGGGGCGGATCCGGTGCGCGACGCGGACGAGGGAGTCGCCTTCAGGCACGGGCCGTCACCGGCTCAGGCCGCGTTGAGCTGCCAGGTCACGCCGAAGCGGTCCCCGACCCACGCGAAGCGGCGGGAGAAGCCGTAGTCGTCGGGCGGCATGTAGTCACGGCCGCCGCCGGCGAGGAGCGCGTCGTGGATCGCGTCCACCGCGGTGGCGTCCGGCAGCTCGACGAACAGGCTGATGGCCGGGGTGAATGAGAAGCCGTGCGGGGTGAAGGAGTCGAAGAAGCGCAGCCGCTGGCCGGCGATCTCGAGCTCGCCGTGCAGGACCTTGCCCGCCCATGCGGCGCCGCGCGGGGAGGAGTCGTCGAAGAGGTTGCGGCGGACCTCGGTGACCGGCAGGTATTCCACGAACGCGGTGAGGTAGGCGTCCATGGCCGCACCGGCGTCACCCTCGAACAGGAGGAACGGGGTGACGGAGGGGTCCGAGGGGTGCGGCAGGGCGTCCTCGAGGGCCTCGGGGGCCGGGGAGGTGCCCGTGGGGGCGGTGCCCCCGTCCTCGGGCGGGGCGGCGTCGATGCTCATGGGCCGAACCTACCCCCGGGCCCCGCCTCCGCGACAGGGCCACCCCGGGCAACGCGGGTTGAGTTGTCGCGGGTGTTCGACGGCGGGACCCGTGACAACTCAACCCGCGTTGCGGACGGGCGGACGGGCGTGGGTTCTCAGTTCCGGAACCGGATGCCCGACGGGCTCGAGTAGAACCCCGCGGCCAGCAGCGCCTCGGCCAGCGGC
This sequence comes from Micrococcus sp. GbtcB5, assembly GCF_019091605.1. Classification (NCBI taxonomy): domain Bacteria; kingdom Bacillati; phylum Actinomycetota; class Actinomycetes; order Micrococcales; family Micrococcaceae; genus Micrococcus; species Micrococcus sp. GbtcB5. Next base: position 29,228 of record NZ_JAGXJK010000010.1, on the reverse strand, counting down.
GTGCCAAGCACGGGCCCGCCGTTGACCTTCTCCAGGCTCAGCCGCTCGGTCCGGCCGGTCCGCAGCGCCCACACGAGCGCCTCCGCCGCGGCCCGCAGCTCACCCGGCTCCTCCGTGAACGCGAGCAGCGTGCGCCCGCCGCGCTCCATGTAGAGCGCCAGCCGCCCCGCGATCAGCACGACGACGGCGCCCGCCTTCCGACCCGGGCGGTGGCCCGTGGGCACGACGCCGTCCGGCCCGGCCGGCACGGATGGCCAGTCCAGCGCGGCGCCGTAGGGATTCGCCGGATCCGTCGCGGCCAGGGCGAGGGCGAGGGGGGCGGCGTCGACGGCGGCGTCCTCCTCGTCCCGCTGGAACCCGCGCAGCCGATCCACCACCGCGCCGGTGGAGAACTGCGCGCCGCCCAGCCCGTCGACGAAGTGGCCGCGGCGCACCTGGCCCGCATCCTCCATCCGGGTGAGCAGCCGGTACTGCCCCGCGAACCCGCCGGGGACCTCCTCGGCCACCACGGAGCCGCGCGTGATCACGCCGTACCGGTCCAGCAGCAGCTCGGCGGTCGCGTGGGCGCGGATCGTGGGGTCCTGCTCAGCGGCGGGCAGCAGGGACCAGCGGCCGGCCGAGCGGGCCTGCTCCGCGGCCGAGAGCCCGACGGTCCCCGCCGTGAGGCCGGCCGAGCCCCGGGCGCCGCCCTCGGGCGAGGTGAGCCCCGCGTACCGGCCACGCCCGCGCACCCCGGCCAGCCGCCCGCCGAGCCCGCGCCCGGCCGCCGCCCCCGCGGCCCCGCCCGTCCGCGCGGTGCGGGCCCGCGGCGTCTGCCGGCCGGTGCGGTGCGCGGTCTTGCCGAGCGAGAGCAGGCCGCGGACGGGGGCGAACGTGTCGTTGCCGACCCGGCCGTCCCACACCAGGCCCCACAGCGCGCCCAGCACCGCGGGGCCGCGGGCCAGGTCGGCCGGGTCGCGGTGCGGGTCGGGGCCGCCCGCCCCGCCTGCGCCACCCGCGTCGCCGCCCGCCGCCTGCACCGCCCGCACCCGCTCCACGAGCTGGGGGAAGAACCAGGCCCCGCCGCCGGCGAGCACCTCGAGCACGGCCGCGCGCAGGGCGGCGTCGGCCGGCGTCTCCTCCGCGGGCTCGGGCCGGCGCAGCGTGAGGTCCACGGCGTCGGCGGGGTGCAGGGCCACCCAGCCGTCGTTGCCGGTGGCCTCCCCGACGCCCGACCACACGTATTCGCCCGTGGCCAGCAGCTCGTCGAGCAGGGCGGGGGCGTAGTCCCGCACGCGGGCGGGCAGCACGAGGGACTCCCACGCGCTCGCGGGCAGGGGCGTGCCGGCCAGCTGGTCCAGGACGGTGGCCACCCCGTCCACGCCCTCGAGCGTGGCCGGCGGCCGCCAGGCCCCGTCGCGCCCCGCCCGCGGCCGCAGGTGCTGCCAGTCGGCGAGGAACCGGGCGTAGGCGGCCTGGTCCACCGGCTCGACCTCGGCGCGCAGCGCGGCGAGGGAGCGCATGCGGATCCGCCGCAGCACCTCGGCGTCGCACCACTCGGCGTCCAGGCCGGTGGCCCCGGGAGTGCCCTCCGGCCGGAACGCGCCCGTGCTCACGCGGCGCTCGGTGGCCAGGCGCTGCAGCACCGAGAGCACGACGGCGCCCCCCAGCCCCAGCGCGGCCCCCGCCTCGGCGGCGGTGAAGGGGCCGTGGGTGCGGGCGTAGCGGCCCACGAGGTCCCCGAGCGGGTCGTCGACCGGATCGAGGAATGCGGTGGGCACTCCGTGCGGGATCGGCGTGCCGAGCGCGTCCCGCAGGCGGGCGGCGTCCTCGACGGCGGCAAACCGCTCGACCCCGTCCTGGCGCAGGCGGAATGCGCGGCCGGCGCGCTCGAGCTCCACCAGCATCCCGGCGACGGCGGCCTCGTCCGCGGCCTCCTCCGCCTCCCCCTCGGCCCGTGTGCGCCGCGCGGCCTCCGCCACGGACAGCGGTCCCAGCAGGCGCAGCAGGTCCGCCACGCCCTCGACTCCGCGGGCGCGCCGGTCGGGCGCGAGCCGCTGCAGCTGGGCCTCGACCTCCGCGATGACCCCGGCGTCGAGCAGCTCGCGCAGCTCCTCCGTGCCCAGCAGCTCGGACAGCAGCGCGGGGTCGAGGGAGAGCGCGGCGGCGCGGCGCTCGGCCAGCGGGGAGTCGCCCTCGTAGATGAACTGCGCGATGTAGCCGAACAGGATGGACTGGCTGAACGGCGAGGGCGCCGTCGTCGTGACCTCCACGAGCCGGACGGCCCGCGAGGACACCCGCCCCGCGAGCTCCTTGAGCGCAGGGAGGTCGTAGACGTCCTGGAGCACCTCGCGCACGGTCTCCAGGATCACGGGGAACCGCGGGTGCTTCCGTGCCACGTCCAGCAGCTGCGCGGACCGCTGCCGCTGCTGCCACAAGGGGGTCCGCCGCCCGGGATCACGGCGCGGCAGCAGCAGGGACCGGGCCGCGTTCTCCCGGAACCGGGCGGCGAACAGCGCGGACCCGCCGACCTCCGCCGTGACGATCTCGTCCAGCTCCTCGGCCGTGAACTCGAACAGCTCCGCGCCCGGCGGCTCGGCGTCCATCAGCGGGATGCGCAGCACGATCCCGTCGTCGGCGGCCATCGCCGCGCCCGAGCCGGTCTCCAGCCCGTACCGCTGCGCCAGCCGCGCCCCCACCGCGAGCGCCCACGGGGCGTGCACCGCCATGCCGTAGGGGGAGTGCAGCACGACGCGCCAGTCGCCGAGCTCGTCCGTGAACCGCTCCACCACGAGCGTCTGCTCGGTGGGCAGCACACCGGTGGCCTCGCGCTGGTCCTTCAGGTAGGCCAGCAGGTTGTCCTGCGCCCACGGGTCCAGGCCCGCGGCCTCCAGGCGGGTGCGGCCGGCCTCGGGGTCCGCGTCCAGCTCGCGGCGGAAGCGCCCGACGGCGTCGCCCAGCTCCGCCGGCCGGCCCGCGGCGTCGCCCCGCCAGAACGGGAGCTTGCCGGGCTGCCCGTACGCGGGCAGCACCAGGACGCGGTCCGCGGTGATGTCCACGATGCGCCAGCTTGTGGCGCCCAGCAGGATGACGTCCCCCACACGGGACTCGTAGACCATCTCCTCGTCGAGCTCGCCGACCCGGCGTCCGCCGGAGCGGGCCGAGCCCGCGGACGCGGTGCCCGCCGACTCGGCCGTGTCCCCGGCCGCCGCGCCGCCGGGGGTGCCATCCGCGCCGCCGTCGGAGGCCAGGAACACCCCGAACAGGCCGCGGTCCGGGATGGTGCCGCCCGAGGTGACCGCGAGGCGCTGGGCGCCGGGGCGGGCGGCGAGCGTGCCGTTCTCCCGGTCCCACAGGATGCGCGGGCGCAGCTCGGCGAACTCGTCCGAGGGGTAGCGGCCGGCCAGCAGGTCGAGCACGGACTCGTAGGCGGAGAACGGCAGCGTCGCGAACGGCGCGGACCGGCGCACGAGGTCGAACCACTCCTGTGCGTCCAGGTCCGCGACGGCGACGGCGGCCACGGTCTGCTGGGCGAGGATGTCCAGCGGGTTGGCGGGGATCCGCAGCGACTCGATGCGCCCGGCCGTCATGCGCTCGGCCACGACGGCGGTGTCCACGAGGTCGCCCCGGTGCTTGGGGAAGAACACGCCCCGGGAGACCTCGCCCACCTGGTGGCCGGCGCGGCCCACGCGCTGCAGACCGGAGGCCACCGAGGGCGGCGACTCCACCTGGATCACCTGGTCCACCGCGCCCATGTCGATGCCCAGCTCCAGCGAGCTCGTGGCCACGACGCAGCGGATCTGGCCGGTCTTCAGCGCCTCCTCGACGATGGCGCGCTGCTCCTTGGACACGGAGCCGTGGTGGGCGCGGGCGAAGTCGGAGACGGTGCCCGATCCCGTGCCGGTCTGCCCGGCCACCTGGGCGGGGCCGTGGAAGCCGGTCGGGTCCGGTGTGCGGAAGCCGGGGACGGCGTCCGGGTGCTCGGCCGCGGCGGCCGCCTCGGCGCGGGCCTCCCAGATCTCGTTGAGCCGGCCGGTGAGGCGCTCGGCCAGGCGCCGGGAGTTGGCGAACACGAGCGTGGAACGCCGCTCGGCCACCAGGTCCACGATCCGCTCCTCGACGTGCGGCCAGATGGACCCGCCCGTCACCGCGCCCTCGTCGCCGAGCCCGCCCGTCGAGGAGCCGGGTCCCAGGTCGTGGGCTGCGGCGGGGGAGGAGAGGTCCGTCAGGTCCGGCACCGGCACCGTGACCGTCAGGTCCCAGCGCTTGGCCGAGGCGGGCCGCACCACCGTCACCGGCTGCGTGCCGCCGAGGAACCGGGCCACCTCGGCGGCCGGCTCGACCGTGGCGGACAGGCCGATCCGCTGCACGGGGGCGTCCAGCAGGGCGTCCAGGCGCTCGAGGGAGACGGCCAGGTGGGCGCCGCGCTTGGTCCCGGCCACGGCGTGCACCTCGTCCACGATCACCGTGCGGACCCCGGCCAGCGCCGCGCGGGCCTGCGAGGTGAGCATGAGGTACAGCGACTCGGGCGTGGTGATGAGGATGTCCGGCGGATCCTGCTGCAGGCGCCGTCGCTCGGCCGCCGGGGTGTCTCCGGAGCGCACACCCACCCGGACGCGCGGCACGGGCCTGCCCTGGTGTGCGGCGGTCTGTGTGATGCCCACCAGCGGGGCCCGCAGGTTCCGCTCCACGTCCACGCCGAGCGCCTTCAGCGGCGAGACGTAGAGGACGCGGGTGGCCGCCGTCCCCTCGGCGGCGGGCTCGCGCACGAACGAGTCGAGCGCCCAGAGGAAGGAGGAGAGGGTCTTGCCTGAGCCGGTCGGCGCGATCACCAGTGCGTGCCGCCCGGAGGAGATCGCGTCCCACGCGCCGAGCTGGGCCGGCGTCGGGGCCTCGAACGCGCCCGTGAACCAGGCGCGCGTGGGCTCGGTGAACCGGCCCAGGACGACGTCGGCCGCGGGCGTGGCCGTGCCCGCTGCGGTCTCCGCGGGCCCGCTCATGCGTGGTGGTACGGTCGGCCGGCGGAGATCTCCTGGGCTCGGTAGACCTGCTCCGCCAGGATCAGCCGCACGAGCTGGTGCGGGAAGACGAGCGGGGACAGGGACCAGACGCGGTCCGCGCGGGCGTGGACCCGGGCGTCCACCCCGTACGCGCCTCCGATCACCATCGTCACCGGGGCGCCGACGTCGAACCGGCTCTGCAGGTGCCGCGCCAGACCCGGCGAGTCGAACGCCGTCCCCCGCTCGTCCAGCAGGATCAGGTGCTCGTCCGCGCCGACCGCGCCCAGGATCCGGTCCGACTCCTCCGTGCGCGCCGCCTCCTCCTGCCGCGCGGAGTGCGGCAGCAGACGCCACGAGAGGTCGTAGGGCCTCTTGAGGCGCCGCTCGTAGCGGTCGATCCCGTCGACGACCCACGCCTCATGCTTCTTGCCGATGGCCAGCACCCGAACAGACATGGCCCCATGATCGCACCGGCCGCGGACACGGTACGGGGGTCGGCCCCCGCCGCTCGGTTACGCTCGCCGGGGCGGGGTGCCTGGCTCCGCACGGGAAGGGGCCCATGACGTCGACCGCACGGTCCCCGCGGGTGTCCCGCCGCGCCGCGCTCGGCCTCGGGGTCGGCGCCCTCGCGGTGGGTGGGGTGGCCGTCGTCACCGACCTGGCCGGCGCGACCGCCGGGCCGCTGGGCGCCAACGCGCCGGCCCTGTACGACATGCGCAGCTCCACCGGGCACACGTACGCGGCCCTGCCCGGGCGCGCCGGACGCATCGACGTGTACCGGCCGCCGGGCCAGGGCCCGTTCCCGGTCCTCGTGTGGAACGCGGGCTCCGGCTGGCGCAGCGATCGCGGCTACAGCGACGGTGTCGACGTCGCCCGCGGCCTGGTCCCGCACGGCTACGCCGTCGCCGCGTTCTCGGTGCGCAGCTCCAGGCAGGGCACGTTCCCCGCCCAGGTGGAGGACGCGACGGCGGCGGTCCGCTGGGTGCGGCGCAACGCCCCGGGCCTGCAGCTGGACGCGGGGCGGGTGGCCGTGGCCGGCTCGTCGTCGGGCGGTTGGAACGCCCTCATGGCCGGCCTCACGGGCGGACAGGACCTGGACCGCGAGCAGGTGCCGCTGCCCGGCCGGGAGGTGCCCGACGGCGGCCACGCGATCCCGGAGGAGGACCGCGTCCAGGCGATCGTGGACTTCTTCGGCCCCACGGACTTCCTGACGATGAACCGCCAGATGCTCCCGGGCGCGTGCGCGGACTACAACCGCGCGAACCGGCTGGAGCACTGCCACCTCGACGACCGCAGCACCAAGTCGGACATGCTGGGGGTGCCGGTCCTGGCCTCGGGCGGCCTGACCCGGCTGGCCTCCCCGATCGCGCACCTGCGCCCGGACTCGCCGCCCCTGCTGGTCGTCCACGGGCGCAAGGACGTCACGGTGCCGTGGGGGCAGAGCCTCGAGCTGTACCGGGCCGCCGAGGCCGCCGGACTGCGCACCGCGTTCTACTCGGTGGCCGAGGGTGGCCACGACCTGGGCATGATGACCGCGAAGACCCGCAGCGCGGAGGTGCTCCGCAGCGGTGTGCCGGCCAGCGCCGTGCACGCCACCATCTCGTGGTCCGCGGTGGCCTCGTTCCTGGACGCCGTCCTGCCGCGCTGAGGCGGCGGCCGGCCCTGCCCCGGCATGGCGAAAGCCCGGGAGCACGAGGCTCCCGGGCTTCACATCTGGCGGTGACGGTGGGATTTGAACCCACGGTACGGGGTTACCGTACACAGCATTTCGAGTGCTGCACCTTCGGCCGCTCGGACACGTCACCAGACCAGGACACCCTACCCGAGCCGTGGCGGCGCGCCCAAACCGGCCGCCCGCCGTCGTCGGGCACGGGCGCGTTCAGTCGCGCTGGGCGGCGAAGAACCCCCGCAGCAGCGCCGCGCTCTCCTCGGCGCGGACGCCGGCGCGGACCTGCACCTGGTGGTTGAAGCGGGGGTCGCGGACCACATCCAGCACCGAGCCGCACGCGCCCGCCTTCGGGTCCCACGCCCCGAACACGACGCGCGGGATGCGGGCCAGCAGCAGCGCACCGGCGCACATGGGGCAGGGCTCGAGGGTCACCACGAGGGTGCAGTCCGTCAGGCGCCAGCCGTCGCCCGCCCCGGCGGCGGCCCGCAGCTCCGCCCCGCGGCGCAGCGCGAGGACCTCGGCGTGGGCGGTGGGGTCGTGGTGCTGCTCGCGCTCGTTCCCGACGACGGCCAGGACGGCCCCGTCGCCGGCCACGAGGGCGGCTCCGATCGGCACGTCGCCGGCCGCTCCGGCCACGCGGGCGGCCCGGAGTGCCAGGCCCATCCACGCGTGCTCCTGCTCGGCCGTGGGCGCGGGGGAGGGGACGGGGGCGGACACGCGGCCAGCCTAGCGGCGGTGTCGGCGCCCCCGCGGGCGCGGGGACGGGCGCAGGGGCGCGCGTGGGCGGTACCGTGGGCGCCATGCGCGTCCACATCGTCGACCACCCGCTCGTGGCCCACAAGCTCAGCGTCCTGCGGGACAAGAAGACCCCGTCCATGATCTTCCGGCAGCTCACGGAGGAGCTCGTGATGCTGCTCGCCTACGAGGCGACGCGCGACGTGGCCATGGAGGAGGTGCGGATCGAGACCCCGGTGACCGAGACCACCGGCTTCCGGCTGGCCCGGCCGCGTCCGCTGGTCGTGCCGATCCTGCGCGCGGGGCTCGGGATGCTGGAGGGGATGACCAAGATGGCGCCGTCCGCCGAGGTCGGGTTCCTCGGCATGGCCCGCAATGAGGAGACGCTGGACATCGTCACCTACGCGGAGCGGCTGCCGGCCGACCTGTCCGGGCGTCACGTGTTCGTCCTGGACCCCATGCTGGCCACGGGAGGCACGCTGATCGAGGCCATCCGCTTCCTCTACCAGCGCGGCGCGGCGCGGGTCACGTGCCTCTGCCTGCTCGGAGCGCCCGAGGGCATCGAGCGGCTGGAGGCCTCGCTGGGCGACGTCGAGGTGGACCTGTACCTGGCCGCCGTCGACGAGCGCCTGGACGAGCGGTCCTACATCGTCCCCGGCCTCGGTGACGCCGGCGACCGGCTCTACGGCCTGGCGGAATGACCTGATCGGACCTCCGCGTCCGCCGCGAGACGACCACGGTTCCCGCCCCCACCGGGCGGGGACCGTGGTCGTCTCACGGGAGCGTCTCCGGCGGGGACGTCAAGCGGAGCCGCGAATGTGTCGTCCATTTAGTGGACGTCATGGCCCGCTGTGACCCGTCATTATGGCGTCATATGGAATGCCTGGAAGTCGCCTGCATAAATATTCCGCATACGCACTGGTCCTGCGGTGCACTCTCCCCTGTCGAACAATGAAAAGAGTCCCGCGGGTGAGCCGAGTGGCGGCGCGACGCTATTCCGGCCCGCGAATAGTGACGTTGAACACATTCAGGACTCTTCTTCTCAAATAGTGAGACAAAAGCGCGAACGTTACTTGCCAGTCCCCTCGGTGAAGTCACATTCTTGTCATGTGACGCCTCGTCCGCCGCATCGACCGAGCGGTGGAGGGGCCATGAGCCGAAAGAGGAGTGGTGGCCATGGGTCAGTCCGCCGGATACGTGCACATCTCCGTCCGCAACGCGCAGCGCCGGGCCGACGGCATGTCCCGCCGAGGCCAGGCCCGCGCAGGCCTGCGGCTGGCAGGTGGCACCGACGCCCCCGACTCCCAGACGGCACCGACGCCGGTCCTGGCGCCGAACGGCATCCCGGGTCCCCAGGCGGTGGCCCGGGAGAACGAGGCCCGCGGGTTCGTCATCTACGTGGGCATGGACGAGCTGGCCGCCTCGGCCGCCGGCACCTCCCTCACGCGGCTGGCCAACGAGCTGCGCCACTACGTGGAGTCCCTCGTCCCCGGGGCGGAGTCGCACGCCGCCGTCGCCCTGGCCCCCGCCGGGGCCGAGGGCCGCGACCTCGAGGTCGTGCGCCAGGTGCTCGGCGATCCGACCGTGCAGGGCGGTGCCAGTCCCGACCTGGCACAGGCGCCGGCCCCCGTGTCCACGCGCCAGCCCGGTGTGCTGATCGACCTGTCCCGGCGCGAGGTGCAGCTGGACGGCGAGTCGCTGAACCTCACCTTCAAGGAGTTCGAGCTCCTGAACTACCTCGTGGAGAACGGTGAGCGCACCGTCGGCCGCGAGGAGCTGCTCGACGCCCTGTGGCGCAACGCCGACGAGGTGCCCAACGAGCGCACCATCGACGTGCACATCCGCCGACTGCGCGCCAAGCTCGGCCGCCTCGCGAACACCGTGCGCACCGTGCGCGGCCAGGGCTACCGCTTCTACCGCCACCCCGAGGTGGTCGTGTGGGCGGCGCCGGAGTACTGCATCTGACCCGCGCCCGCCCGTGTCCGGCGACGGCCCCCGCTCACCCGAGCGGGGGCCGTCGCCGTAGCCTGGCCGCATGAGCACCGCCGACGCGAAGACCCTGATCGTCCTCCGGCACGCCAAGGCCGGCTGGCCCGACGCGGCCGACGACCATGCCCGCCCGCTCGCCGAGCGAGGCCACGCCCAGGCGCCCGCCGCCGGCGACTGGCTCCGCGAGCACGACCTCGTCCCGGACGCCGTCGTGTGCTCCGATGCGCTGCGCACCCGTCAGACGTGCGTGTGGGTGTGCGAGCGCCTGGGCGAGCTGGCACCCACGCCCTACCTGGACCCGCGGCTCTACGGCGCCGACGCGGCGCGGGCCCTGGCCGTCGTCAACGAGACGGAGGAGACCACGCGACGGCTGCTGGTGGTGGGCCACATGCCGTGGGTGCAGGAGCTGGGCATGCGGCTGATGAGCCTGGACTCGGACCAGGACGCGGCGCTGCGCATGAGCGAGCACTACCCGACGCTCGGGATGCAGGTGTTCCGGGTGGAGAAGCCGTGGGCCGAGCTCGACGGCCGCGACGCCGCCCTGACGCACTTCGTGGTTCCGGGGCGCTGACCTCCGCGGCGGCGCGCGTGGCAGAGGCGCGCCGACATGACGAAGGCCCCGCTCCAGCAGGAGCGGGGCCTTCCGATCGTGCGCCCAAAGGGATTCGAACCCCTGACCTTCTGTTCCGTAGACAGACGCTCTATCCAGCTGAGCTATGGGCGCATCATCCGATCCGCCGGAGCGGCTCGAACTCGTAGAACACTACAGGACCTCGCCGGCGAAGTGCAAATCGACGGTCTGCGGCGGTCTGTGTCGGGGGTGTGGCGGGGGCGCGGCCATGATAGCCGGGCTCGGGTACCATGGCAGGACCGTGCGGCCACAACGATGTGGTGCGCGCTTCGGCGGTGCACGCATCGGAGTGGACGGGACGGAACGGCCCCGGACCCCAATGGGAGGACTCTCCACCATGGCTGACAACGCCACCACCTCGTTCGCGGATCGCGCCCTGGCGGACGCGCCCACGGACTACGCCCAGCTGCGCGAGTGGGTCGCTCAGATCGCAGAGCTGACGCAGCCGGACTCCGTCCAGTGGGTCGACGGCTCCGAGGAGGAGCGCGACCGCCTCGCGGACGAGCTCGTGGCGGCGGGCACCCTGACCCGCCTGGCCGAGGACAGGTTCCCCCACTCCTTCGCCGCGTTCTCCGATCCCGCCGACGTCGCCCGTGTGGAGGACCGCACCTTCATCTGCTCCGAGAAGGAGGAGGACGCCGGCTTCACCAACAACTGGATGGACCCGGCGAAGATGCACGGGATCCTCGACGACGCGTTCACCGGCGCCATGCGCGGCCGCACCATGTACGTGATCCCGTTCGTGATGGGCCACCTCGACGCCGAGGACCCGAAGTACGGCGTGGAGATCACCGACTCCGCCTACGTGGTCCTGTCGATGCGCATCATGGCCCGCATCGGCCAGGACGTGCTGGACAAGATGTCCCGCGAGCAGGCCTTCTACGTGCCGGCCGTGCACTCCGTGGGCGCCCCGCTGGAGCCGGGCGAGCAGGACGTGCCGTGGCCGTGCAACGAGACCAAGTGGATCGTGCACTTCCCCGAGGAGCGCTCCATCTGGTCCTTCGGCTCCGGCTACGGCGGCAACGCCCTGCTCGGCAAGAAGTGCTACGCGCTGCGCATCGCCTCCGTGATGGCCCGGGACGAGGCCTGGCTCGCCGAGCACATGCTGATCCTCAAGCTGACCAACCCCGAGGGCCGGTCCTACCACATCACCGGCGCCTTCCCCTCGGCCTGCGGCAAGACCAACCTCGCCCTCATCGACCCCACGATCGAGGGCTGGAAGGCCGAGACCCTGGGCGACGACATCACCTGGATCCGCGCCGGCAAGGACGGCGAGTTCCGCGTGATCAACCCGGAGACCGGCTACTTCGGCGTCGCCCCCGGCACCGGCTGGTCCACCAACCCGAACGCCATGCGCGCGATCTCCAAGGGCAACTCCATCTTCACCAACGTCGCCCTCACCGACGACGGCGGCGTGTGGTGGGAGGGCATGACGGACGAGGTCCCCGAGCACCTCACCGACTGGCGCGGCAACGACTGGACGCCCGAGTCCGGCACCCCGGCCGCCCACCCGAACTCCCGGTTCTGCACGCCCATCGAGCAGACGGACATGCTGGCCGACGAGTACCGCGACCCGCGGGGCGTGAAGCTGGACGCCATCCTGTTCGGCGGCCGCCGCAAGACCACCGTGCCGCTGGTGACCGAGGCCTTCGACTGGGAGGACGGCATCCTCAAGGGCGCCACCCTCTCCTCGGAGACCACCGCGGCCGCCGCCGGCGCCGTGGGCGTCGTGCGCCGCGACCCGATGGCCATGCTGCCGTTCCTCGGCTACGACGCCGGCGACTACCTGGCCCATTGGGTCAGGGAGTCCGGCAAGGCCGACCCGGAGAAGCTGCCGCGCATCTACCTGGTCAACTGGTTCCGCCGCAACCGCGACGGCGGCTTCGCCTGGCCCGGCTTCGGCGAGAACTCCCGCGTCCTGAAGTGGGTCGTGGAGCGCCTCGAGGGCAAGGCCGAGGCCGAGGAGACCCCGATCGGCTTCACCCCCACCCCCGAGTCCCTCGACCTGACCGGCCTGGACGTGTCCGACGCGGACCTCGAGGACGCCCTCAAGGTGGACCGTGAGGAGTGGGCCGAGGAGAACGAGCTCATCGAGCAGTGGCTCGGCCGGTTCGGCGAGTCCCTGCCCCAGGCCATCCGCGATCGCTTCGAGGCCCAGAAGCGGCGGTTCGCCCAGGCCTGACCGGCCCGGCCGACCACGACGGCCCCCCACCTCCGCGCTGAGGTGGGGGGCCGTCGTCGCGCCCGGGGTGACGCCGGGGTGGGTGAGCCGTCTCCCACTGCCGCCGGATTTCCTGCGCTCTTGCTCTGACGTGGACGTCCTTTCAGAATCTCGTTCGGTTTCCTCCCAGGAAACGAGGCGTATAAATGTGCCCGTGCGTGGGCCGTTCCGACCCCGCCGGGCACACCTCATGAAGGAGCACACATGCATCTGCAGCCCAAGGACCTCGAGAAGCTCCTGGTGGTGGTGGCCGCCGACCTGGCGCGCCGTCGCCAGCAGCGCGGCCTCAAGCTGAACCATCCGGAGGCGATCGCGATCATCACCTATGAGCTGATGGAGGGCGCGCGCGACGGCCGCAGCGTCGCCGACCTCATGAGCTGGGGCAGCACCATCCTCACCGTCGACGACGTCCAGGAGGGCGTGGCCGACATGATCTCGATGGTCCAGGTCGAGGCGACCTTCCCCGACGGCACCAAGCTCGTCACCGTCCACGACCCCATCCGCTGAACCGGACCCAGGAGGAGACCATGAAGCCCGGAGAGTACGTCCTCGCCGACGCCCCCGTCGTCTGCAACCCCGGCCGTGAGGCTGTCGAGCTGTCCGTCACCAACCGGGGCGACCGCCCCGTGCAGGTCGGCTCGCACTTCCACTTCGCCGAGGCCAACCGCGCCCTCGACTTCGACCGTCAGGCCGCCCTCGGCTGCCGCCTGGACATCCCGGCCGGCACCGCCGTGCGGCTCGAGCCCGGCGACGAGACCACCGTCAAGCTCATCCCCCTCGGCGGCGACCGCGTCGTCTACGGCTTCCGGGACATGGTCGACGGTTCGCTCGACCCCCACGAGGCAGCCGGCCTCCACGCCGCGCCCGCCGCTCCCGCCACCCCGGCCCGTCACGAGTCCGCCGCGGGCGACGCCCCGTCGCCGCTGAAGGAACGCGCCGGCTTCGACAACGAGACCCGCTGAGTCCGCAGAGAGGACACACCATGAGCTTCGAGATCAGCCGAGAGCAGTATGCGAGCCTCTACGGACCCACCACCGGCGACGCGATCCGCCTGGCGGACACCGAGCTGTTCGCCGTCGTCGAGGAGGACCTGACCACGCCCGGCGAGGAGGCCGTCTTCGGCGGCGGCAAGGTCATCCGCGACGGGATGGGCCAGAACAGCCAGCTCGTCCGCGACGTCGGCGTCCCCGACCTGGTGATCACCAACGTCGTGGTCATCGACTGGACCGGCATCTACAAGGCCGACATCGCCGTGCGCGACGCGCACATCGTGGCCATCGGCAAGGCCGGCAACCCACACACCATGGACGGCGTAGACATCGTGATCGGGGTGGCCACCGACGTCATCTCCGGCGAGGGCAAGATCCTCACCGCCGGCGGCATCGATACCCACGTGCACTTCATCAGCCCGGACCAGATCGAGACCGCGCTCTCCTCCGGTCTGACCACCATGATCGGCGGCGGCACCGGTCCCTCCGAGTCGTCGAAGGCCACCACCATCACCCCCGGCGAGTGGAACATCCACACCATGCTCCGCTCGTTCGAGCACTGGCCCATGAACTTCGGCCTGCTCGGCAAGGGCCACGGCTCCTCCATCTCCCCGATGGCCGAGCAGATCCGTGCCGGCGCCATCGGCCTGAAGGTCCACGAGGACTGGGGCGCCACGCCGTCGTCCATCAACACCGCCCTGCAGGTGGCGGACGAGTACGACGTCCAGGTGGCCATCCACACGGACACCCTCAACGAGTCCGGCTTCGTGGAGGACACCCGCGCCGCGATCGACGGCCGCGTGATCCACACGTTCCACACCGAGGGCGCCGGCGGCGGCCACGCCCCGGACATCATCGAGCTGGCGCAGTATCCGAACATCCTGCCCGCCTCCACCAACCCGACCCTGCCGTACACGACGAACACGGTCGAGGAGCATGTGGACATGCTCATGGTGGCGCATCACCTGAACGCGGACCTGCCGGAGGACGTGGCCTTCGCTGACTCCCGCATCCGCCAGGAGACCATCGCGGCCGAGGACGTCCTGCAGGACATGGGCATCTTCTCCATGACCTCCTCCGACTCCCAGGCGATGGGCCGCGTCGGCGAGGTGCTGATCCGCACGTGGCAGGTCGCGGACTCCATGAAGCGTCAGCGCGGCCCGCTGCCCGAGGACGAGGGCACCGCGGGGGACAACCACCGCATCAAGCGCTACGTGTCGAAGTACACCATCAACCCCGCCATCGCCCACGGCATCGCCGATTCGGTCGGCTCCGTGGAGGTCGGCAAGTTCGCCGACCTCGTGCTGTGGGAGCCGCAGTTCTTCGGGGTGAAGCCGGACCTGGTCATCAAGGGCGGGCAGATGGCCTACGGGGTCGTGGGCGACCCCAACGGCTCCATCCCGACGCCACAGCCCCGCTGGTACCGCAGGTCATTCGGCGCGTACGGCCAGGCCGTGCACACCTCTGCCATCACCTTCATGTCCGAGGCGTCCATCCGGGCCGGCGTGCCGCGCGCCCTGGGGCTGCAGAAGACCATCCGCGCCGTGCACGGCATCCGCGACCTCACCAAGGCGGACATGCGCCACAACGGCGAGACGCCCCGCCTCGAGGTGGACCCGGAGACGTACGAGGTCTGCGTGGACGGGGAGCCCGTCACGTGCGAGCCGCAGGACGTCCTGCCCATGGCCCAGCGCTACTTCCTGTTCTGAGAGAGGGGACCGCATGATCGTCACCGAGATCCTCGGCAACGTCCACGACGACGCCGGCGCCGCCCTAGTGGGCGACCGCCACCGGGAGCAGGTGCACCTCGAGGGCTCCGCCCTCGTCAAGCGCATCCAGCGGCTGCGCACCGACCACGGCAACGAGTACGGGCTGCGTCTGCCCGCCGGGTCCCCGGACCTGCGGGACGGCGACATCCTGACCGTGGACGACGAGGGCGAGCGCGGCAACGCCGTGATCGTGCGCGTGCTGTCCACGGACGTGCTGGTGATCTCGGCGCGATCGCTGCGCGAGATGGCGTTCGTGGCGCACAGCCTGGGCAACCGGCACCTGCCGGCCCAGTTCTTCGACGCGGACGGGCCCTTCGGCCGGGACGCGATGGTGGTGCAGTACGACCACACCGTCGAGGACTTCCTGCGCGCCCACGACGTGCCCCACGAGCGGCAGGAACGCGTCATGGACGTGCCCTTCCGCCATGCCGAGCACACCCACTGACATGGCCGGGACCACCCCCACGGCGACGCCGGGCGTCCCGTCCGGCGTCGCCCTCCTGGGGATGCTGCAGCTGACGGACTCCGCGCTGCCCACGGGCGCCTTCAGCCACTCCCTGGGCCTGGAGACCTACATGAGCGACGGCCGGGTCGAGGGCGAGGAGGACTTCGCCGCCTGGCTGGAGATGTTCGTGGAGCAGCAGCTCACGTTCACGGACGCGCTGGCGGTCCGCCTGGTCTACGCGGCGGAGGACTTCGACTCCGTCGCGGACCTGGACGAGCTCGTCACCGCGCAGGCGCTCCCCGCCCAGATCCGCGAGGCGGGGCGCACGATGGGGCGGCGACTGCTGCGCATCGGCGCCCCCGCCTACCCGGGGGACTGGGTCCGCCGCTACCACGAGGGGGTCGAGGCGGGCACGCTCGACGCCCACCAGGCCCTCGTCTGGGGCGTCATCGCCCGGGAGATCGGGGTGCCCGTCGAGGAGGCGGTGGCCGCGCACCTGTACGCCTCCGTCATGTCGCTGACGCAGAACGCCGTCCGCGGCATCCCGCTGGGCCAGGACGCGGGCCAGCGGGTCGTCCGCCGGGCCCAGGAGTGGGTCCTGCGGGCCGTCGAGGTCTCCCGTGGCCTCCACCCCGACGACCTCGGGGCCATCGCCCCGGGGCTGGAGATCGCCCAGATGCGGCACGAGCGGCAGCGCGCCCGCATGTTCATGAGCTGAGCGGCCCGCGCACCGCACCGGGCCGTGCCCCGCGCGGGGCACGGCCCGGCACCACCGACACACACAGAAGGAGAACACCATGGATCCCGTGATCATCGGCATCGGAGGCCCCGTGGGGGCCGGCAAGACCCAGCTCGTGGAGCGCCTCACCCGCGCGATGAGCGAGGAGATCTCGATGGCCGCCATCACCAACGACATCTACACGATCGAGGACGCCAAGATCCTCTCCCGCACCTCGGTGCTCCCGGAGGAGCGGATCGTGGGCATCGAGACGGGCGGCTGCCCCCACACCGCCATCCGCGAGGACACCTCCATGAACGAGGCGGCCATCGAGCAGCTCAAGGCCCGTTTCCCGGACCTGCAGGTGATCTTCGTGGAGTCCGGCGGCGACAACCTCTCGGCGACCTTCAGCCCGGAGCTCGTCGACTTCTCGATCTACATCATCGACGTCGCCCAGGGTGAGAAGATCCCGCGCAAGGCCGGCCAGGGCATGATCAAGTCGGACCTGTTCATCGTCAACAAGACGGACCTGGCCCCGTACGTGGGCGCCGACCTGTCCGTCATGGAGTCCGATTCGAAGGTGTTCCGCAAGGACCGCCCGTTCGCCTTCACGAACCTCAAGACCGACGAGGGCCTGGACGTCGTCATGGACTGGATCCGCAACGACGTGCTGATGGCAGACCTTGGCTGAGGGCCTCACCGGCGAGCTGCGCCTGCGCGTCGCCGTCCGCGGCGGCCGCTCCGTGGCTGCCCGGCAGTTCCACCAGGGGGCGCTGCGCGTGCTGCGCCCCCATTACCTGGACCGGTCCGGGCAGGTCTCCTACACCGTGATCAACCCCGGCGGCGCCTACTTCGGCGCCGACCGGTACGGGATCGAGGTCGACGTCGAGGAGGACGCCTCCCTGCTGCTGACCACGCAGTCCGCCACGAAGGTCTACCGCACCCCGCAGGGCCCCGCCCGGCAGGACATGACCCTGCGGCTGGGACCCGGCGCCGTCCTCGAGTACGTGCCCGACCAGCTGATCGTGTACCGGGGCGGGTCCTATCTGCAGGACACCCGCGTGGTGATGGACCCCTCCGCCTCCGTGCTGCTGGCCGAGGTGATCACCCCCGGGTGGTCTCCCACCGCCGAGCCGTTCCGCTACGACCGGCTCGGCATGCGCACGGAGGTGACCGTCGATCCCGGCGGGGACCCCCGCCGGCTCGTCGTGGACCAGCTCCGGCTCCACCCCGCGGAGGGTCAGGGCCTGACCGGGATGGGCATGCTCGAGGGCCACTCCCACACCGGGCAGCTGCTGGTCGCTGACCGTCGGCTGGGCGCGGACCTCGTCGCCGAGCTCACGGAGGTCGTCGACGCCTCGGACACGGTCTCCGGCATCACCCGGGCGGGCACGGGCCGCGCCCACGGGGTGGACTGCGTGAGCGTGCGCTCCCTCGCCGCCTCCACCGCCCGCATCACCGCCCTGCACCACGCGCTCGCGGACCTGCTCCGTGCCCGCTGGCGGGACCAGTCCCCGCTCGCCCTGCGCAAGTACTGACCCACCCCATCATCCGTGCCCGCCGAGGAGGAGGACCCCCTATGAGCCATGCCGTCCCGACCGCCGTGACGCCCCACAGCACAGCCGCCCCAGAGCGACCGCTCCGGGTGCGGGTGGCGGCCGTCTACGCAGTGGTGGTGGCGCTCCACGTCCTCGCCGCGGCGCTGCTGCTGGGCGGGTACGGCGGAGCGTCGCCCTCGCCCGTGCTCCTGGCCGCGCTCGTCACCGCCTACGGGGCGGGGCTCAAGCACAGCTACGACTGGGACCATATCTCCGCGATCGACAACTCGACGCGCAAGTTCGTCTCCGAGGGCGGCAGCCCGGCCGGCGTGGGCCTGGCGTTCAGCCTGGGCCACTCCCTCGTGGTGACGCTCGCGGCGGTCCTGGCCGTCGCCGGGGCGGGGCTCATGCAGGGGGCCTTCGCCGACGGGTCGCCGGCGAACCGGGTGCTCGGACTGATCGGCACCGGCGTGTCCGGTGGCTACCTGCTGCTGCTCGGCGTGTACAACGGCGTCTCGGCGCTGCGGCTGCGTCGGGCGTCCGCAGTACGGCATCCGGGCCCGGCGGAGGAGCCCACGGGTCTGGTCACGCGCCTCCTGCGGGCCCCGCTGCGCCGTGTGCGCTCCCCGCGGGACATCTTCGTCATCGGGTTCCTCTTCGGCCTGGGCTTCGACACGGCCACGACCATCGGCCTGCTGCTGCTGGCCGTGTCCGTCTCCGCCGCCGGCATCCCCCTGGTGACCCTGCTGGCGCTGCCGGTGGCGTTCACCGCCGCCATGACGCTCTGCGACACCACCAACGGGTTGGGCATGATGCGGCTCTACTCGAGCGCTCTGCAGCAGTCCGAGCGCCGACGCCGCTTCAACCTCGTCGTCACCTCCGTGTCCGCGGTCTCGGCCCTGTTCATCGCGGTGCTCACCCTCGGCGCGTTCGTCCATGAGCTGCTGGGTCTGACGGACCCGGTGACGACCTGGCTGGCGGAGGTGGACCTCGGCCACGCGGGACTGGCGCTCGTCGGCGTCTTCGCTCTCATCTGGCTGTGCGCCGCCCTGCTCGAGCACCGGCACGGCCGGGTCCGCCCCGTGGGGGATGCGGCATGACGACGTCGACCACGGCCCCGTCCCGATCCCCCCGTGCGCCGCGCCCCCTCGGGACGGCCCTCCGCACGGTGCTGCGCGGGGTGTCCCAGATCTTCTTCCTGGAGAACTCCCTGAGCGGCGCGCTGATCCTGGGCGCCCTGGCGCTGATGCACCCCTGGGCGGCGGTGACGACGGCACTGGGCTCCGCCATGCAGGCGCTGTGCTCGGCCGTCCGGCACCCCGACGAGACCGAGGACGACCTGCGGGCCCGGGCGGTCGTGCTCGGTGACGAGGCGCGGCACGGGATCATGGGCTACAACGGCGCGCTCGTGGGGGCCGCCGCGGCGCTCGTCTTCGCGCCCACCCCCCTCACAGCCGTGCTGGCCACGGTGGTCGGCGCCGCGGCCTGCGTCCCCGTGCACGTGCTCGTGGCCCGGCTCTTCGCGACCCGGCCCCTGCGCTCCGCGGGACTCCCGGTGTCCACCGCCCCGTTCTGCCTGACCGCGGGCATGCTGACCCTCCTCACGGCCGACCTCGCCGGGCCCTCCGCCCCGCTGACCTCATCCGGGTCCCCGTGGCCCGGTCTCGGCCTGGGGCTGCTCAACAGCTTCGCGGAGGTGGTCCTGGCGGACGGCGCCCTCCCGGGCGCGCTGATCCTGGCGGCCCTCTTCGTGGGGTCCTGGCGGGTGGGGCTCTACGGGCTGTTCGGCGCGGTGGCCTCCTTCGCCGCGGCCCGTCTCATCGTGGGGCACGAGCTCACGGACGTGTCCACGGGCCTGTGGGGGTACAACTCCGTGCTCGTCGCCATCGCGCTCGGCGCGGTGGTCCAGGGGCTCGGCGGCTGGCGACGGCGGGTGCCGCTCGTCGTCGTCGGCGTGGCGCTGAGCCTGGCCTTCCAGCACGTGCTGGTGGAGACCGCGATCCCGGTGTTCACCTGGCCTTTCCTGCTGGGCATGTGGGCCACGCTGCTGCTGGTCGCCGGGGCGCGGCGGGCGGCCGGCCGGGGCTGAGACCCGACGTCCGGAGGAGGGCCGGATCAGGCGGCGAGCCAGAGGTCCGGGCCGAAGATCTCGTAGCGGATGGACGTCGCGGGCACGCCGGCGTCGATCAGCTTCGAGCGGGTGGACTGCATGAACGCGAGCGGGCCGCAGAGGATGACCTCGGCGCCGGAGGGGAGCTCGATCTCGGAGGGGTCCATGCGGCCCTCGTGGACGGTGATGCCCTCGGGCGCCTGCTCCGGGGCCACGCCGAGCCACAGGTGGGCCTGGGCGTTCGGCAGCGCGGAGAGCGACTCCGTGAGCTGCCCGAGCAGGGCCACGGACTCCAGGGAGGCATCGGCGTGCAGGACGACGACCTCACGGTCGGACCCCTGTTCGGCCAGCGAGCTCAGGATGGAGGCGGCCGGCGTGATGCCGATGCCGGCGGTCGCCAGGACCAGGGGAGCGGTGGAGTCCTCGTACTCGAGGGTGATGTCGCCGTAGGGGTTGGACAGCTCGATGACGTCGCCGACCTCCACGTTCTGGATGAGCACGGGCGAGACCTCGCCGCCCTCGTCCAGCTTCACGGTGATGACGCGCTCGGTGGCGGACCCGGCCTTCTCGGAGAGGGAGTACTGGCGGCACTGGCGCAGGCCGTCCTCGACCTTCAGTCGTACGGACACGTAGCCGCCGGCCTTGCCGCGGGTCTGCGGGGTGTCGTCGGCCGGCTCGAAGCGGAAGGTGACGGCCGCGTTGCCGGTGGGCTCCTTCGCGACGACCTTCCAATCCGTCCACATCCTGTCGTTGGCCTGCTGGGCGTAGAGGCCCTTCTCGATCTTGATGAGGGCGTCGGCCATGAGCCAGTAGACCTCGGTCCAGGCGTCGGCCACCGCGGGGGTGACGGCGTCGCCGAGCACCTCGCCGATGGCCCAGAAGAGGTTCTCGTAGACGATCGGGTACTGCTCCTCGACGATGCCGAGGGCGGTGTGCTTGTGGGCGATGCGGGACAGGACGGCCTCGGGCAGGGTGCCCGGGTTCTCGAGCAGGTGCACCGCGAACTTCACGATGGATCCGGCGAGGGCCTGGGCCTGCTCGCCGTTGCGCTGGTTGGCGCGGGAGAAGACGCCGTCGAGGAGCTCGGGGTGGGCCTCGAACATGTGGGCGTAGAACAGGGGCGTGATCTCCGGCATGTGCTCGGCGACGACGGCGGCGGTGGCCTCGATGACGGGGCGGGACTTCTCGGACAGCACGGGGGTCTCCGTCTCCTCGGTGGGGAATCTTGCGCCGATTTTGCCAGATTACACCCGGCCGTCGCCGCCGGGAACTCGCCCCCGGCCCGTTCCGTCAGCGCGCCACGGGGATCTCCGGCAGGCCCAGCAGCACGGGCCCGCCGACAGGCCCAGCGCTCACCAGATCCCGGATCCGCACGGTGTCGAGCTCGGCGAGGAAGGCCTCGCGTGCGCGGTGCAGGGCGCCGCGCAGGCGGCAGTCGCCGGCGTAGGGGCACGCCACCCCGGAGTCGCGCCCGGCGCAGTCGATCACCTCGTCGCGGCTGCTCAGCGAGCGCACGAGCTCGCCCACACGCTGGTCCAGACCGGCCGCGGCGATCATGGCCCCGCCGTGCCGACCGCGCAGCACCTCGATGGTCCCGCGGCGGCGCAGCTCGGCGACCGCCTTGATCACGTGGTTGTAGGGCACCTGGATCCGGTCCGCGATCTGCTGGCTGGTGAGCCGTTCGCCCTCGGCGGCCGCGAGCGTCATCAGCACCCGCAGGCAGACGTCGGTGTAGGCGCTCAGCTTCATCCCCCCATCATCCCACCGGTGCACGGCCCCGCCGCGCCTGCGGTGTCCGGGCCGGTTGGCATACTGACGCCATGGACGCCACCTCGCACCCCGACGCCGGCCCCCGCCTCCCCGAGACCTCCGCACCGGGGGGCGACGCCGCGCTGCACGAGGAGGCCCTGGCCGTCCTGCGTCGGCTCGTGGACCGGCCGGACGCGCGATTCAAGGACGGGCAGTTCGAGGCGATCGAGGCGCTCGTGGCCCACCGCCGCCGCGCCCTGGTGGTGCAGCGCACCGGCTGGGGCAAGTCCGCCGTGTACTTCGTGGCCTCCCTGCTGCTGCGCGCCCGCGGCGCAGGGCCCACCCTGATCGTCTCCCCGCTGCTCGCGCTCATGCGGGACCAGGTCGCGGCCGCGGCCCGGGCGGGCGTGCGCGCGGTGTCCGTGAGCTCGGCGAACGCCACGGAGTGGGACGAGGTCCGCGCTCGGCTCGCGGCGGACGAGGTGGACGTGCTGCTGATCTCGCCCGAGCGCCTCACGAACCCCCGGTTCCGGGACGAGCAGCTGCCGGACCTCGTGGCGCGCATGGGCCTGCTCGTGGTGGACGAGGCCCACTGCATCTCCGACTGGGGCCACGACTTCCGGCCGGACTACCGCCGCATCCGGGACCTGATCGGGCTGCTTCCCGCCGAGGGGCCGCGCGCGGTGCCCGTGCTGGCCACCACCGCCACGGCCAACGCCCGTGTGGTGGCGGACGTGGTGGAGCAGCTCGGCGTCGCCTCCGAGCAGGACGTGTTCGTGCTCCGCGGCCCCCTGGCCCGCGCCTCGCTGCGCCTGGGCGTGCTGCGCATGCCCAGCCCGGCCGCGCGCCTGGCCTGGCTCCTCGACCACCTCGAGGACCTGCCGGGCTCCGGGATCGTCTACGCCCTCACCGTCTCCGCCGCCGAGGACACGGCGCGCGCCCTGCGCGAGGCGGGGCACGAGGTGGTCGCCTACACGGGCCGCACAGACCCGGAGCGTCGCGCCGAGATCGAGGAGGACCTCAAGGCCAACCGGGTGAAGGCCGTCGTGGCCACCTCGGCGCTCGGCATGGGCTTCGACAAGCCGGATCTGACGTTCGTGGTGCACCTCGGTGCGCCGGGCTCGCCCGTGGCGTACTACCAGCAGGTCGGCCGCGCCGGCCGTGGGACGGACCACGCGGACGTGCTCCTGCTGCCCGGGCCCGAGGACCGTCGCATCTGGGAGTACTTCGCCACCGCCTCCATGCCGGACGAGGAGCAGGCGCGCGCCGTGCTGGGGGCGCTCGCGGACCACGGCGGGGCCCTCTCCGTGGCGGCGCTCGAGCCGGACGTGCGGATCAAGCGCACCTCCCTGGAGCTGCTGCTCAAGGTCCTCGCCGTGGACGGGGCGGTCGAGCGGGTGGGCGGCGGCTGGCGCGCCACCGGGCGGGAGTGGACGTACGACGCCGAGCGGTACGCCCGCGTGGCCGAGGCCCGCCGGGCCGAGGAGCGGCTCATGCTCGACTACCAGACCACGGACCGGTGCCGCATGGAGTTCCTGGCCCGCACCCTGGACGACCCCACCGCCGCGCCGTGCGGCCGCTGCGACGTCTGCGCCGGCCCCTGGTACCCCACGGGATCGGACGGGGCGGCGCGTGAGCGCGCGGAGGCCGCCCTGCGCCGCACCGGTGTGCCGATCGAGCCCCGTCGCATGTGGCCCTCGGGCATGGACCGGCTGGGCGTGCCCGTCAAGGGGCGCATCGCGCCCGAGTCGCAGGCCGAGGAGGGTCGCGCGCTCGCCCGCCTGACGGACCTCGGGTGGGGCACCGTCCTGCGGGACCTGCTGGACCGGGAGGACGCCCCGGTGCCGGAGGAGGTCCTGCGGGGCGCCGTCGACGTCCTGGCCGGCTGGGGGTGGCGGACGCGGCCGATCGCCGTCGTCGCGATGCCCTCACGCACGCGCCCGCAGCTGGTGGGGTCGTTCGCCGAGGGGATCGCCCGGATCGGCCGGCTGCCGTTCCTCGGCTCGCTCGAGCACGCGCGCGGCGGCCCCACGGCCGGGCCGGGCGGCAACAGCGCCTACCGGCTCGGGTCCGTGTACGGCCGGTTCGCCGTCCCCGAGGCGATGGCGCAGATGCTGCGCACCGCCCCGGACGCCGGCCGCCACGGCCCCGTGCTGCTGGTCGACGACCTCGTCGACTCGCGGTGGTCGCTCGCCGAGGCCGCGCGGGTGCTGCGCGAGGCCGGCGCCCAGGGGGTGCTGCCGCTCGTCCTCGCCCAGGCCGGATGAGCCGCCGAGGTCAGCGCTCCGCGCGGACGATCGCCAGCACGGCGTCGCGGAGCGCCTCCATGGTGGCGGCCGTGCGGGCCTCGCCGTTGTAGCGCAGGAACGGCTCCGTGTTGGACGGGCGGAGGTTGAACCACCACGTGCCGTCCTGGGCGGCGACCGTGGTGCCGTCCATGCGGGTCACCGTGGTGGCCACCCCGGCGAAGTCCTCGTGTACGGCCCGGCCCTCGCCGACGCCCTCGCCCACGGCGGGGGCGAACTGCGCCACCACCGCGGCCACGGCGGCGTCCTTGTCCGCGACCTGCGAGTTGATCTCTCCGGAGGCCACGTACGGCTCGTACTCCTCGGCCAGCTCGGACAGCGGCTGCTCCTGGCCGCCCAGGGCCGCCAGCACGTGCATGGCCGCGAGCATGCCGGTGTCCGCGTTGAAGAAGTCGCGGAAGTAGTAGTGCGCGGAGTGCTCACCCCCGAAGACGGCGGACTCGGCGGCCATGACCGCCTTGATGAAGGAGTGGCCCACGCGGGTCTCCACGGCCCGGCCCCCGTCGGCCGCCACGAGCTCGGGGACGGCGCGGGAGGTGATCAGGTTGTGGATGACCACGGGGGTCTGCTCACCGTCGGCCTTCGCGCGGGCGATCTCGCGGCGGGCCACCAGGGCGGTGACCGCGGAGGGGGAGACCGGGGCGCCCTGCTCGTCGATCACGAAGCAGCGGTCGGCGTCGCCGTCGAAGGCCAGGCCGATGTCCGCGCCGTGCTCCACGACGGCGGCCTGCAGGTCCCGCAGGTTCTCCGGCTCCAGAGGATTGGCCGGGTGGTTCGGGAAGGTGCCGTCCAGTTCGAAGTAGAGCGGCTCGATCTCCAGCGGCAGGGCGGCCAGCTCGGCGTCGCCGAGGACGGCCGGGGTGGTCTTGCCCGCCATGCCGTTGCCCGCGTCCACCACGACCTTCAGGCGGCGCACCCCCGTCAGGTCCACGAGCGAGCGCAGGTACGCGGCGTAGCCGGGGAGGATGTCCTCCTCCGTCACGGTGCCGGTGGTCTCGGCCGCGGGGATCTCACCGGCGTCGAGGTACGCCTGGGCCGCGTCGCGGATCTCGAACAGCCCGGTGTCCGAGGAGACCGGCACGGCGCCGGCCTGGGCCATCTTCATGCCGTTGTACTCGGCCGGGTTGTGCGAGGCGGTGAACACCACGCCCGCGGCCTGCTTCACGCCCGCCGCGTAGTAGAGCATGTCCGTGGAGATCAGCCCCAGGGTGACGACGTCGGCGCCGCGGCGCGTGGCGCCCTCGGCGAAGGCCGTCATGAACGCGGGCGAGGAGGGGCGCATGTCCCCGCCGACCAGCACGGTCTGACCGGCCAGGCCCAGCACGTCCACGAAGGCCGCGCCCACCGCGCGGACGCTCTCCGCCGTGATGGACTCGCCCACGATGCCGCGGACGTCGTACGCCTTGAAGGAGTCGTGCAGGTCGAGGGAGGGGGTCGAGGTAGTCACCCGACCGATCGTAGTGGACAGCCTGGATACAGTGAGGGCGTGCCCCCGACCACTCCGCCCCCGAGCGCGGGGCCCCCGGCCGTCCCGCCGTCGGGACCCGCGCCGGCCGCTCCCGGGGAGCCCGCGTACCGCAGGCTGCTGATCGGGCTGTTCCTGGCGGGGGTGGCCACGTTCGCCCAGCTCTACTCCCCGCAGGGCCTGCTGCCGCTGGTCAGCGACGACCTGGGCGTCCCCGCGGACCGTGCCGCCCTGCTCGTCTCCGCCAGCACACTCGGCCTCGCCCTGTCGGTGGTGCCGTGGTCCGTGGCCGGGGACCGGTGGGGCCGCCGACGCGCCATGGTGGTCTCGATGGTCTCCGCCAGTGCGTGCGCGCTCACGGGCGTCCTCGCACCCACGTTCGAGGCCATGCTGGGCCTGCGCCTGCTCGAGGGCATGGCGCACGGGGGTGTCGCGGGACTCGCCGTGGCGCTGCTGGCGGAGGAGGTGGTCCCGCACGCGGTCGCGGCGGCCGCCGGCACCTACATCGCCGGCACCACCCTCGGCGGGCTCTCCGGCCGGCTCCTCGCCCTGCCCGTCGCGGAGGCGTCCTCGTGGCGCGGCGGGATGCTGGCCGTCACCGTGGTCGGGGTGCTGTGCACGGTCGGCTTCCTGGCGATCACGCCGCGTGCCCGACGTTTCACGCCGTCGCCCACCTCCCCGGCGACGCTCGTGCGCATCGTGCGCGGTCACCTGCGCTCGCCGGAGCTCGTCGCCGTCTACCTGCAGGGGGCGCTGCTGATGGGCGGGTTCGTGGCGCTGTACAACTTCGTGGGGTACCGCCTGCTCGACCCGCCGTTCTCCTGGACGCCGACGGCGGCCGGCCTCGTCTTCCTCGCCTATCTCGCGGGCACGTGGTCGTCGCCGCGCGCGGGTCGGCTGGCCGCGCGGGTGGGCCGGCTGCCCGTCCTGGCCGGCGCGACGGCGGCCATGGCGGCGGGCGTCGCCCTCACGTCGGTCCCGCATCCGGCGGTGCTGGTGCCCGCCCTCGTGCTCGTGACGGGCGCGTTCTTCGCCGCCCACGCCGTGGCCTCCGCGTGGTCTGGGACGGCCGCCCCCACGGGCCGCGCCCAGTCGACCTCCCTGTACAACTTCGCGTACTACGCCGGCTCGAGCCTCTTCGGCTGGCTGGGCGGCGTGTTCCACGAATCCCATGGGTGGCCGGGGACGGTGCTGATGGTCCTGGCCCTGGTGCTGACCGCCCTGGCGAGCGCCGTCGTCGTGCTGCGCGGGCGCGGGACGGCCCCGGCGCGCTGAGCCGGGGCCGTCGTGGGGGCGGGTGTCAGCGGGCCGACCCGCGGGTCACCAGCCGAGGGCCTCGGCATCCGTGCCGGTGGCGGACCGGGCCTGGTCGCGCCAGGCGGCGAGGACCTCCGGGTCCTGCAGCTCGAGCCACGCGATCATCTGCTGGTAGGTCACGCAGTAGGTGTCCTCCTCGACGCAGACCTCGCGCATGACCTTCTCCACAGCCGGGTTGAACGCGTTGAGACCCCAGTCGTTGAAGTGGTTGCCGAAGACCAGCGGGGCGCGGTTGCCCGCGAACGCCGAGTCGTACATGTAGCGGTAGGTGCGGTACTGGAAGTCGGTGAGTCGGGCGACGTCCTCCGGGATGTCCTTGCCGCCGTTGCCGGAGATCCAGAAGTTGTAGTCCATCGCCATCACGAACGGGCTGGCCGCGTCCTTCTCGGCGAGCACGGGGGACCAGGTCATCGGCATCTCGAACTCCCAGATCCCGTCCTCCTGGTAGGGCCAGGCGACGCCGGAGGCGGCCGCGGCACGCGACGTGTCGTACTCGAGTCCGTTGTCCTTCCACATCGGGACGAGCTGGTCCCACTCCCCGTCGAGGCAGGGCAGACGTCCGCCCTTGACGTCGTCGGGGGTGACCTCCAGCGCCGGCAGGGAGCTGCCCGGGTTGTAGGCGCCGGGGTCGGAGAGGATGTCCGTGAACGAGCCGTACTCCTGCTTCCATTCGGCCGTGGACCAGTGGTCTGCGCCGTACCTCGTGGGCGCGCACAGGTGACCCGCGTAGTGGGTGCCGATCTCGTGGCCGGCGGCGTGGGCCGTGTTGATGTTCTCGATGCGCTGCGCCACCTCGGCCTCGTCGCCGCCGAACTCCGTGCCCACGTAGCCGGGCTCGTTGCCGGGCGCCGTGTAGTTCTCCCGGTTGGCGGTCTCGATGAGGTTGATCGCGGACTGGAACACCGTGAACTTCGCGTCGGAGTCCGCCGCCGCGTCCAGGAAGGTCTTCCAGCGAGCATCCTGACGGCCGCCGTCGAAGGAGAAGAGGACGAACTGCGGCGGGCGCTCCTCCGCCGTGAAGGCCCGCATCGGCACGCCCTCGTGGGAGCGGGCGGCCAGGGCGAGCGCGGGGTCCGCGGGGTCTGCGGCGGCCGACGGCGAGCCCCCACCGGACGACGCCGCAGCCGGCGAGGAGGCCGCATCCGAGGACCGTCCCTGTGACGACGAGGCCTCGGATCCGTCCGCAGATGCGGGCGACGAGACGGCCGCGTCCGTGGCGCCGGAGGACCCGGCCGCCGTCCCCTCGTCCCCCTGCGGGGCGGCACAGCCGGCCAGCACGAGGGCCAGGGCCACCGACGTCCCCCACCAGCGGCGTCGCCGGGGCGAGGGGGTGTCGACGGTGCGGGCGGACCGGCGGGGGAAGGACATGCGGTCTCCTGGCTCGGTCGAGTGGCGGGCGGAGTGTCTCCTCCATGGCCGCCGTGACCAGACACGGAGGACTCCACGTTCCACCGTAGGGGAGGCCCTCGGTGACTCTGGAGCCCCGGCAGAACTGTGACCAGGTTGTGATGTGGCGCCGCGGCTGCCGACATGGCCCTCGCGGGCCACATCTAGACTGGAGGCATGGAATATCTCGTCCCTGTCCTCGCGGTGGTCGTCATCGGCGCCCTCGCGTTCGCCGCCGCCCGGTGGATGTCGGCCGGTCGAGCGCGTCAGGCGGCGGACCAGCGCACGCCGTCCGGTCGCGGGCTGGACATCGGACCGGAGCGGGCGCGTCTGGCAGCGGGGCTGCTGGACGAGGACGCCCATCGGCGCGTGTACGGGCACATCGCCCAGAGCCGCGTGATGGAGGCCGTGCGCGACTACCGCGCCCACACGGGACGCGGCCTGAAGGACGCCGTCATGGACGTGCAGTCCCTCGCCGTGCATCCGCAGGTCTACTCCGAGCCGGTGCAGGAACCGGACGCCACGTCCGCCGGAGTCGCGGGGCCCGTTCCCGGCGGCCATGGGGAGCCCCATCGGGACGACGCGGCCCCGGCCGACACCCCCGGGCCGAAGCGGCCCGGACAGGATTCGAGCGGGCGGGGGGAGCCGGACGCCCAGACGCCCGATCGCGAGACCTCTGACGCCGTGGCCGAGGACGACGCCCGGCAGGACAGCGACCACGCCTCGGCCGCGCCGCGTCCGACGGCGCCGTCCGCCGACGAGTTGACGACCCTGACCGTCCCGGCCGAGTGGACCGCCGCCCCCGCTGAGGAGGAGCTCCCCTTCGAGGTCGAGGTGATGCGGGGGACGGAGTCCGTCCGGCTCTCCTCGCGGGACCTGCCGCCGTGGCTGCGCGACCAGCTCGCCGCCATGGTGCGGGACGGCAACCTCGAGTCCGCCGCCGTCCAGCTGTCCAGCCACTCGGAGCTCTCCGTGCCGGAGGCGTACGAGCTGCTGCGCCGCATGCGCGAGCGTCGCGGGGAGGGCTAGTTGTTGCGGGTCATGAGGTTCTTGGCACGAGGGCCGGACTGAGATGAGACGAGTGGGCCTCTCCCGCAGGATGGAAGTTCCTACACCACCCATCCGCGCAAAGAGACCCACTCATGACTCACGCTAATGCACCCCTGACTCCCACCGGCCGTCTCAGGATGGTCCACCGCCACCTGCACGACG